>JBJONS010000328.1:0-3515 GCA_046051725.1 Pseudomonadota bacterium
ACCCGGGCGGGCCCATCGCCGCCTTGCCCGACCTGGACGCTGATCTGCGTCGGTTCGTGCACGCCTCGCTCATCGAGGACCTCGGCCGCCTCGGCCTGCCGACGGTCGGGGTCCGCCTCGACTGGTCGGCCGCCCGCCCGGTCCCCGGCGCGCTGCCGCGGGCGATCGCCGGCGGCGCATTGGCCCCGGTCGAGGGCGTCGCGGTCCGCGGGCCCGCCGGAGATCGCGTGCACGAGGGCGGCCTGCGCCTGCACTGGGACGCGCTGGGCGAGAGCCTGTCGGTCTGGTTCGCCCGACCCGACGGGGCGATGCCGCCCGAGATCTGGGAGCGGCTCGATCTCGGGGTGCAGCGCCGGGCCCGCCGCTGAGGCCGCCCCGGCGCCGGCCTGGGCTCAGCCGCGCCGCAGCGCCTCGCGCTCGATGCCCCGGATGGTCTGCGGCATGCCGCGCCCCGCGACGGTCGAGGCCACGCCCTTGGGCAAGGAGCCGCCCGGGTCGCTGACCAGGCGGTAGCTCACCTCGAGCGCGCCGCCGGCCCCGCGCCGCAGGTCCCAGAAGCCGTGGGCGCAGCCGATCTCGACCGCCCCGGGGAAGCGCGCGAGGACCTGCGCCCGCACGTCATCGTGGCGGGGCGCGGGCTGGGTCGACCAGCTGCGCCGGAACCGGTCGGGGTCGCCGCCGATGCGCGGCTCGCCGCGGGACTCGCTGATCCAGAAGCGGTCCGAGACCGGGGTCAACGACGGGGCGCCGAGCACCTGGAAAAAGGCGGCGTGGTCGCCATCCCGAAGAAAAACGGTCGAGGCGACCAGGCCAGGCGTCAGCCGCAGGTGGGCCTCGATGTCGCTGAGCACGCCGAAGAAGACCGCCGGATTGACCTTGGGATCCAGCGTCGCGTCGGCCCGCCAGGCGTTGAGCCCGACCGCGCGCACCGGTCGGCGGTGCAGGCTCACCCCGAGCTCGCCGGCGCCGCCCGAGGTCCAGCCCTCGGGCGCGTGCAGCTCGGCGTGCACGTCGGCGCGCAGGGCGGCGGTCAGCGCCCGCGCCGGCCAGGGGCGGAGGCTCAGGGCGCCCATGCCCCAGAGCAGCGCGCGGCGGGACAAGCTGCCCGGAGGCCCGGCCATCGGCATCGCTCAGCGCTCGGGGTGGAGGGTCACGCGGAGATCATCGCGGTCGAGCGCCTCGACGGAGAACTCGAGCATGCCCAGCGGGAGCCCGCCCCCCTCAGCGCCGCCGCGGATCACGCTCAGCCGAATGTTGCCCGCGTTGGCCGGCGCCTCGAGCACGAAGGGGCCCGGCCTGTCGATCCGCATCGCGCCCTCGGCCACCGGCTGCGCGCCCGGGGCCTCGGGCAGGCGGTGCACGACCAGCGCCAGCTCGACGAAGTTGTCGGCGGGGTTCAGCGGCGGGGTCTCCCAGAGGATCCAGCCGGCGAGCCGCACCCGGGCGCCGTCGTGGTCGGCGAAGGGCGCGCGCCGCAGCACCCCGAGATCCGAGCGCTGGGGCCGCTTGCCGGGGCAGCCCGCGCCGCCGGCGAGGGTGGCCAGCGAGCCGCCGGCGGCCGGAGCCTCGACCAGGGCCGCCACCGCCGCGTCGTGGGCCGCGCGCAGCGCCGCGAGATCGACGCCAGGTCCGGGCTCAGGCAGCGGCCAGATCCAGAAGCCCAGGCCCTCGGTGACCGGAGGGCCGAGGCTCTGGCGCAGCACGCGGGGGGTCGGCGCGTCCGGGCCGGTGTCCCAGCCCTCGGCCCAGCTCAGGTAGCGGAAGCCGAGGCTCCACAGCACGGCGGCGTCGGCGAGCAGCGTCGCCTCGCTGGGCACCTGGGCCGCCCGCAGCGCCTGCACGGTGGGCAGCGCCTCGAGGTGGCGCTGGCCCCCGCGGGCGCCCTCGGCCACCCGGCTGATCGGCACGCCCTGGGTGGCCTGCCCATGCGCGATCTGGAGCAGGAGCGCCGCCTCTCGGCCGGCGGAGTCCGGGCGGACCGCGAGCCGCAGGTCGGCGACGGGGCCGGCGTCCCCGCGCCCCGGCACGGTGAGATCGACAACAGGCGCCTCGCGCTGGTGGGTGACCGGCAGCGGCCACGCGGCCTGGCCGAGCAGGGTCGGGTCGAGCGCGGGCACCAGCGCCAGCGCCGCCGACAGCCGCGCCCACCGCGGCGCGATCTTGCGGGGCAGGGCCAGGGAGGCGAGCCCGGCCAGCGCCACGGCGGTCATCGACACGGCCCGCACCGGGAAGTTGAGCGGCTCGGCGATGGCGGCCAGCGCCATGTTCAGCCAGCGCATCGGCAGCACGGTGCGGGCGCCGCCGCTGACGAGCTCTTCGCCGTGCGCGCTGTGGTAGCTGCCGAGCGCGAGCACCAGCCCGAGCAGGCCGCCGAGCACCAGGGGCGCGGCCACCCTGGGCTGGCGCGCCACGCCGACCGCGGCGAGCCCCACCGCGCCGATGCCGAGGAAGGTCCCCCCGAGGTAGGCGGTGGGCGGCGGATCGTTGGCCAAGCCCCACGGCCAGAGCGTGGTCCACAGCTCGAGGCGGGCGTCCACGGGGTCATAGACGGGGGTGCAGTCGGCCGAGGCGGGCGCGGCCACCGTGTAGCTCTCGGTGAAGACCGCGGCGAAAGGGCCGACCACAACGCCAATGACGGCGAGGGCGACCACCGCGAGGCCCAACGTCTGGGCCCGCGCCGGCCCGGTGACCAGGGACCAGAGCACGCCCGCCGCGACCAACAGTCCGCCGAACAGGCCGTAGTAAAAACAGGCGACCGCCGAGAGGCCAAGCGTCAGGCCGAGCTTCGCCCAGGCCGCGAGGCTTGGGTTGTCCTGCGCGCGCGCCCACATGGTCACACACAAGGGGAGCAGCCAGAGCTGCTGCAGCTCGCCCACGCCGATCACGAACATGTGGGCGGTGACCGCGCTGGTCTGCAGCAGCGTGCCGGCGATGAGCCCGCCTTGCCATTGCCCCGAGAGCTGGCGGCCGAGCATCGAGGCGCAGAGCCCGATGAGCACGAGGTGCAGGAACACCAGCAGGTTGCTCACCAGCGGCAGGGTCAGCGGCGAGAGCAGGTTGACCGCGAGCCCGGACAGCGGCTCGATGGGGTAGAGCGCCAAGCCATCGGGAAAATTGGCCAACGTGGTCTGGTGCGGGATCAGCCCCTCGGACTGCACGCTGGCCCGCATCCACCACAGGGTCCAGAGGTGCTTGAGGGTGTCGGTGCGCGGGTGGCCCAGCAGGTCGACCGCGGGCGCCCGGAGCGCCGACCCGCACTGGAGCAGCGCGATGAACGCGAACCAGGGGATCTGCAGCAGCGAGGACCGGACCGGGCTGGGCGGGGGTCGGGCGCCGGCGGGCTCGGACATGCACACTCCGCGGGAGACGACGCCCGCGTGGGCCCCTTATCCCGACCGACCGGGTGACCGGCGTCAGGCTGCGGCAAGGCCCGCGCGGCCCGCCGCTCAGCGGACCGTGGCGGTGCCGCTCAGGTAGTAGACCATCCGGCTGCTCGCGTCGTAGTCGTAGTAGCC
>JBJONS010000329.1:0-10606 GCA_046051725.1 Pseudomonadota bacterium
AGGAGGCGTCCGGCCCGCGATCGACGACAGAGCGGACGCCCACGGGTGCGGTCAGAGGGGGAGGCCCGACCGCAGGCGGTCGAGGAGCGCGCGCTCATCGGCGCGGAGGGCCTGCGCTTGCTCGAGCGCCTCGAGGTGGGGCCGGGCCTGGCGGGCGCGGCCCTGGGCCCGCAAGCAGGCCACGAGGCGGTGGTGGACCGGCGCGGGCTCGTCGACGCCGGCGAGCGCGGCCTCGGCCATCGCCGCGCCTTCGGGGTCGCCGGCCTCGCAGCGGGCGAGCCCGAGCCGCAGGCGCAGCGTGGGGGGCGGCGTGCGGCAGCGCTCCAGCGCCGCGGCGAGCGCGGTCGCCGCCGCCGCGGGGGCCCCGCGGGCGAGCTCGGCGTCGCCGCGCAGCAGCTGCGCTTCGCAGCCGGCGGTGGGGGCGTCGTCGAGCAGATCGATGGCGCCGGCGGGATCACCCCAGGCCAGGGCGTGCCGGGCGTAGGGCACGAGCGCGGAGGGGTCGAGGGCCACCGCTTGCTCAAAGCAGGCCCGGGCCATCAGCTCGTCGCCCGCGGCCGCGAGCGTGATCGCCGCGGCGGTGAGGCGGTCGGCCCGCGGCGGGATGATCTGGTTGACCATGGTGCCCGGGTCGTCTTCGGCGGCGAGCGCCTCGCGGACCCAGGCGGTCGCGTCGTCATTGTCGGGCAGGTTGTTGGCGAGCCCGCGCTGCCAGGCCGCCCGGCGCTCGACCGCCCGGCCCCGGCGGTGCTCGAGGCGGGCCCGCGCGAACCAGGGCCAGGGGCTGTGGGGCGCGGCCGCGGTCGCCACCTCGAGGGCCGCCGCCGCGCCGTCGACGTCGCCCTTGGCGAGCCGGGCCTCGGCCAGCGTGACCAAGGCGGTGAGCTGCAGCGGCTCTTGGCGCAGGGCGGCTGCGGCGAGGGCCTCGGCGGTCCCCGGGTCGGAGCCGAGGTGCATGCGGGCCAGCGCGGCCACCGGCGCGCCGCGGGTGAGGGGCGCGCCCGGGGCCACGAGGTCACCGGCGCCGGCCCACAGGCCCAGCGCGGCGACCGCCGCCGCGGGCACCGCCAGCCCGGGCAGCGGAAGGGGGAGGGGCTGCCGGTGGGCGTGCCGGCCGAGCGCGGCGAGCAGCCCGCCGACCGCGAAGGCGCCCAGCAGGGCGAGCGCGCCGATGTGGGCGGGGAAGTCCCACAGGCTGGTGCACAGCAGGCTGGTCAGCACGCCCGCCCAGGCGGCGAGGCGGTCGCGGCTGCGGCCCCGCTCGCCGGCCAGCGCGCCGCGCAGGCCCGCGGCGAGCGGGATCAGCACCAGGGCCAGGCCGCCGAGGCCGACGAGCACGCCGTGCTCGACGATGGCCTGCAGCAGGTCATTGTGGGCGTGCGAGGCCGAGACATAGAGCGGCATCGTGCGGACCTGCTGCCAGCCTGCGCCGAAGCCGCCTGCGCCCAGCGGGCCGAGGGGCTGGGCGGCGGCGAGGCCGAGCGCGTCGGCCCAGAGCGCCGGCCGCTGGCCGAGCGGATCCTGCAGCCGCTGCGCGGTGGGCAAGAGCTGGTCGAGGCGGGCGGCCACCTGGGTGGGCCCGGCGAGCAGGCCGCCGGCCACGGTCGCCGTGACCAGCGCGGCCACCCCGGCGCTGAGCCAGCGGGGCCCCGCCAGCGCGAGGGTCAGGGCGACCCCCGCGGCGCCCGCGATGAGCGCGCCGCGGCTGCCGGTCCACAGCACCCCGGCGCTGAGCGCGAGGGCGCTCAGCCCGCCGATGAGGCGGCCGGTCAGGTCCCGCCGGGCGAGCAGCAGCAGGCAGAGGGGCAGGAGCGCGGCGCTCAGGGCGCCGGCGTGGTTGGGGTTCACAAAGGGCGCGAAGAAGGGGACGCGGAGCGGGCCGGACGGCACCCCGCTCAGCCACCAGATCGAGGCGGCCCCGCTCAGCTTGTGCACGAGGTTGATGAGCAGCACGCCAACCCCGAGCAGGACCAGCGCGGTGGCGCCGCGCAGGGCGCGGTCGCGGGGGCGGTGCACGACGGCCACCGCGGCGCTCAGCCAGACCAGCGCGCCGCCCCAGGCGAGGCCGACCAGCGCCTCGGCGGGGGCGAGGGCGAGGGCGTGCGGTCCGCCGCCGCCCAGCGCGAGCGAGGCCTCGACCACCGGGCCGGTCTGGGGCTGCAACGCGGTGCGCAGCCCGGGCCCCACGGGCACGAACTCAGCGAGGGCGAGCAGCCCGAGCACGACGCCGCCGAGCAGCCAGCCGACGGTCAGCCGGCCCGGGCCGCGGTCGACCGGCGTGGCCGCGATCACCGCGACCGCCGCGGCCACGGTCAGGGCGCTGAGCAGGGCCACCGCCGGGGTGTGTACGGCGCCAAAACACAGGGTGCCCCCGATGATCGGGAGCAGCAGGGCGGCTTCGCTCCACGGGCGGGGCGGGCTCGGCGGGCGGGGGCTGTGGGCGTGGGTGTGCATTGGCGCTCGCCCCTCGGTTACCACCCCCGGCGCCGCGGCGAGGCCGGCGGGCCGCGGCGGAAAGGGCGGGAAAGGCCGCCGGCGCGGGCGCGCGGCGGCGGGCGGGCGTAGGGTGGCGGTCAAGGGCGCGGCGCGCGCCCGAAGGGAGACGCATGGACATCCTCGCGGCCACCGAGAACAGCGCGGGGCCTTCGGCGGAGGGGCTCCTCCTCCAGTATTGGAACGTGCTGCGCAAGCGGCGCTGGGTCGTGGTGGCCTTCACCGGCTTCCTGATGACCAGCGTGACCATCGGCACGCTGCTCTCGACGAGCTACTACGCGGCGACCACCGTCATCGAGATCAGCCCCAAGACCGACACGGTGCTCGATGTCGACGAGGTCAGCGAGTTCGTGACCGCGTCGAGCAGCTCTGAGCTTCGCAATTACTATGCGACCCAATACAAGATCATGCAGAGCCGCAGCACCATCGAGCGCGCGATCAAGATCTTGCGGGAGAAGCACGGCATCACCGACTTCGACGAAGAAGAGAAGCCGGTGCGCGCCTTCCTCTCGAACCTGACGGTGCAGCCGATCGTCGAGACCCACCTCGTCAGCATCAGCTACGAGCACCCCGATCCGCAGCGGGCCATGCTCTACGCCGATGTGTTGGCCGAGGCCTACATGGCGGCCAACCTTGAGCGGGCGCTCGAGTCGAGCACGCGGGCGCTGGCCTGGCTCAACGATCAGGTCGAGGTCTTCCGGTCGCGGCAGCTCGAGAGCGACCTCAAGGTGGTGCAGTTCCGGGCGGACAACGGCCTCGTCGGCAGCAGCGAGCAGTACAGCAGCTCGATGGAGCGCATGGCGAGCGTGCAGACCGCGTGGAGCGCGGCCTCGACCGCCCGCATCCAGATCGAGGCGGTCTACAACCAGCTCGCCGAGCTCGCCCAGTCGCCTGAGCAGAGCGCGCTTGCCCAGCACCTCTCGGTCACCAACCCCCAGCTCGGCGCCCTGCTGACCCGCCGCGACGAGCTGCAGCGCAACCGCGAGCAGCTGCGCTCGCGGGTCGGCGAGAAGCACCCCGATCTGCTCGAGGTGGACTCGGAGCTCGCCGCCGCCAAGGGGCAGATCCAGCAGATCCTCAACGACATCGTGCGCGGGCGGCGGGCCGAGCTCGAGGTGGCCCGCAACCAAGAGGCCTCGCTGGCCGCCGAGCTGGCGCTGATCCAAGAGGACGTGAAGGACCTCGACCGCAAGCTGGTCGACCTCAAGATCCTCGAGGCCGAGGCCGAGCGCAACCGGCAGTTTCACCAGAGCATCGACAAGCGCCTGTCCGAGGTCGATCTCAGCCACTTGCTCCGCAACAACAACATCCGGATCATCGACGCGGCGGTGGCGACGGACTCGCCGGTGCGGCCGAAGCTGCCGGTGAACCTCGCGATGGGCTTGGTCCTCGGCCTGTTCGGCGGCTGCGCGCTGGCCTTCTTCATCGAGTTCCTCGACACCACGGTCAAGAGCCGCGAGGACGTCGAGCAGGTCCTCGGCGTGCCGCTGCTCGGCGTCGTGCCGGGCCTCGCGCCCGAAGAGCTGCTCTCGCTGCCCGGCGAGCTGGACCGCAACCTGTTCGTGCACGCCCGCCCGCGGTCGACGGTGGCGGAGTGCCTGCGCAGCATCCGGGCGAACGTCTTCTTCCGCACGCCGAACAAGAAGGTGCGGACGCTGCTCATCACCAGCGCGGCGCCGCGCGAGGGCAAGAGCTTCACCAGCAGCAACCTCGCGGCGATCATCGCCATGTCGGGCAACCGCGTGCTGCTCATCGACGCCGACCTGCGGCGGCCCTCGCTGCACAAGCGCTTCTGCGTGCCCAACGACATCGGCCTCTGCTCGGCCTTCACCGAGGACACGCCGCTGCGCGCGCTCGCCCGGCCCACCCACATCGACGGCCTCGACCTGATCGTCGCCGGTCCGCCGCCGCCCAACCCCGGTGAGCTGCTCAGCGCCGGTCGCCTGCAGGCGGCCCTCGTCGCCCTCACCGGCTACGACGTCATCATCATCGACTCGCCGCCGGTGAACGTGGTGGCCGATCCGCTGGTGCTCAGCGAGGTGGCCGACGGCGTGCTGCTCGTGGTCGAGGCCAACCGCACCAGCCGCAGCATGGTCCGCCAGGCCGGCGCGCGGCTCGCCGAGACCAACGCCCGCGTCATCGGCGCCATCGTCAACAAGCTCGACATCAAGACGTCTGGCTACAGCTACAACTACTACGACTCCTACGGCTACTACTACACCGAGGCCGAGCAAGAGGCCGACGCGCAGCAGGCGGGCTGAGCCCGCTGGGGCCGGCCCCGCATCGGGGCCCGTCCCTCTGCGCCGTTGGCCTCGCGTCCGCCCTGACCCGCCCTCCTTTGGCCCTGGTCGACCGATGCGCACCTACCTCGTCGCCTTCGTCCTGAGCCTGGTCTGCAGCCTCGTGCTCACCAAGGTGCTGCGCGACCTGGCGAACCGGCTGCGCCTGTTTGACGCCGGGGGTGGCCGCAAGATCCACACCCGGCCCATCCCGCGCCTCGGCGGGGTGGCGGTGGTGCTGTCGATGGTGCTGCCGCTGCTCGGCCTCGCGTTCTGGGAGAACGACATCTCGCGCGAGATGTGGGCCGACAAGCCGCTGCTCATCAGCCTGCTCGGCGGCGGCGGCCTGATGTTCGCGGTCGGCGTTTTTGACGACCTCACCGACGCCCGGGCCATCCTCAAGCTCGGCGCCCAGATCGGCGCGGCGCTCATCGTGTACCAGTCGGGCATCCAGATCGAGGCGGTCTCGGTGCCCTTCTTCCACCCCGTGCAGCTCGGCGTCTTCTCGATGCCGGCGACGGTGTTCTGGGTGGTGCTGGTGATGAACGCGGTCAACCTCATCGACGGCATGGACGGGCTGGCCGGCGGGGTGGTCGTGCTGGCCGGCGGCACGCTGTTCATCATGTCGGTCATCGAGGACAACGTGCTGGCGGCGCTGCTGCTCGCGGTGGTCGTCGGCGGCACGATGGGCTTTTTGGCCTACAACGTCAGCCCGGCGAGCATTTTCCTCGGCGACACCGGCAGCTTGGTCCTCGGCTTCCTGCTCGCGCTGACCAGCGTGCACAGCAGCCAGAAGAGCTACACGCTGTTCTCGATCATCGCCGCGATGCTCGCGCTGGGCCTGCCGATTTTTGACCTGGGCATGGCGGTGATCCGCCGGGCGCTCGCCGGCCGGCCGCTGTTCTCGGGCGACCAGCACCACATCCACCACATCTTGCTGCGCAAGGGCTTCACGCAGTCGCAGTCGGCGCTGCTGCTGTTCGGCGGGGCGATCCTGCTCGAGGGCCTCGCGCTGGTCTTCATCTACGCCGACGACCAGCTCTCGGCGGTGGCCATCGCCGCGCTCGCCCCCTCGCTGTTCATCGTCGTGCGCCTGCTCGGCTACGGCGACATCATCCGGGCGACCCGGCGGCAGACCGCGCTGCAAGAGCTCGACGGGCAGGTCCGGGCCCGCTGCGCCCGCTTGGCGGCCGCCCGCGCGGCGCTGCGGGGCGCGCCCTCGCTCGACGAGGGCTGGGCGGCCCTGGTCGCCGCCGCGCCCGAGCTCGGCCTCGATCAGCTGGTGGAGCTCGATCGGGCGGGTCAGCCCCTGCGCCGCTGGGCCATCCGCGAGGACCGCCGCGATCAGGTGGCGCTGCAGAGCCTGTTCTCGCGCGACCTGCCCTTGTGGGTCGACGGCGCCCAGGTCGGCGCGCTGCGGGTCGCGGGCCACGCCGAGGCCCAGCTGCTCGAGCCGGTCGGCGAGCTGGTCTGCGCCTCGCTGGCCGACGGCTGGGCCGGGCTGCGCGCGTCGCGCGGCCAAGGCTGAGCCGAGCCGGGGAGGGGAGCGGCCCGCGCCCGGTCGACCGGAGCGCCGGCCGCAGGCCGGGTCGCGCAGCGACCAAGCCTGGGCGGCGGGGGAGCCCGGCGCGGCGCGCCGGCGCCCCCGCCGGGGACCCAGGCGCGCGCGGAGGGGGACCGTCGGCGCCCCTCAGCGGGCCGCTGCAGCCGCGGAGGCCCCGGGCCAGCGCAGGGGGCCGCGGCTGGGCTGCACCTTGCCCTCGCGCACCAGCTGCATGTGCTCGGCGAAGGTGAGCGCGGCGAGGCCCCACATCATCCAGCCGACGGTGATGCGGTTGATGAAGCTGTTGCTCACCATGTTCGCGACGGTGGCGCCGGCGCACAGCGCGACGTTGAAGGCGGCCAGCTCGCGCGAGAAGGCGTCGGGCGAGTGGCGGTGCACGATGAGCCCGGACCGCACGATGTGCAGCTGCATCAGCACGTACGAGATGGTGGCGATCGGCCCGACCTGGAAGGTCATGGTCAGGTAGTCGCTGTGCGGATCGACGTAGCCGTCCTGGGCCATGGCGAAGGGGTTGAACGCGCCGCGGGTGAGCAGCCAGTGCTTTCCGATGCCGAGCCCGAGGATGATGTCGCCGATCGGCGCCTGGAGGTAGGCCGTCACGCCCGCGGTCCAGATCGCCATGCGCCCGCTGCCGAGCTTGCGGCGCGCGATCACGTTGTCGTCGGGCGCAAAGAGGAGGATCAGGTCCTTGAACCGGTCCTGCATCGCCGGGGTGAACAGGACGAAGAGGGCCACCACCGCCGCCCCGGCGATGAGCAGCCGGTGGCGGCGGGTGACGAGCAGGTAGACCGCCCCGCAGACGCCGAGCGCGAGGATCGCGGTGCGCACGTAGGTCAGGTACATGCAGAGGGCCGCGGCGCCGGTGTAGCCGGCCATGATGAGCTGGGCGCGGCGGTCGCGGCGCAGGCTCGCCTGCATGAAGACCCAGAGCCCCGCGGCGCTGATGACCAGCATCATCAGCGCGTGGCTGTGCAGGTTCTTGTAGCCGCCCATCAGCCGGTTGTAGCCGGCGAGGGAGTAGGTGTTCATCTGGCCGCGGGCGAGGTGGAAGAGCGAAAAGGCCACCGGCACGGCGAAGGTGACGATCACCGCGGTGAAGAAGAGCTTGCGGTGGCGGCGGTCGGTCAAGAAGGCCGACAGCAAGAACATCAGCAGCAGCGGCGAGAGGTAGCGGGCGAGGATCTCGGCCGCGCTGCGGAGCTCGAGGTTGCGCAGGCCGCCGAAGGCCAAGACCGCGACGTAGGGCAGAAAGGCGGTGAGGCAGGGGTGGGCCTCGACCCGCCGCAGCTCAAGCAAGAAGAGCACAGCGCAGAGGCCGGTGATCGCGCCGGTGTACGCCTCCATCGGGTTGAGGCTGGCCACCGAGCCGGGCAGCCACCACATCAGGTCGAGCACGATGCGGAACAGAAAGAAGGCGGCCAGCGCGAGGCCGGGTCGCGAGAAGAACCCGATGACCGCCACGATCGCCGCGATGAGCGCGAGCTGGGCCGCCGGCGGCGTGAACATGACCGCCGCCGAGAGCAGCGCGAGCAGGGCGCCGCCGACCCCGAGCAGCAGCCACTGACCGGCGCCGCCGGACACCGGGGCGCGGTCGGCGAGCCGCGTGATGGCGTCGTTGAGCCGCTGCACCGCACCTCCAGCCCGGAGCCTAGCCGCTCGCGGCGGCCGGCGCCCTGCGGCGGCGGCGCGCTGCAATTTCGCGCGCTTCGCCGAGGGCAGGGGGCCCGCCTCCCGCGGGATAGGGCGCGGCGGGGGAGGTGGCGCGCTCGCGCCGCGGCCTCCGAGGAGGGTGCCGATGGTCCGAAGCGGAGCATTCCAGTGGATGCGGAGGGGTGTGGCCGCGCTCGCCTTCGGCTGGGCCCTGGCCTCCCCCCTGGCCCGCGCCCAGGACGGCGAGGCCGGCGAGGCCGGGCCGGCCGCGGTCAGCGCCGCCGCCCGCGGCTACACCCTCGGGCCGGGCGACGTCGCGACGGTGCGGGTCTACGGCGAACAGCGCCTGACCGGGCAGTACGTGGTCGAGGACGACGGCGCGCTGAACCTGCCCTGGATCGGGCGGGTGGACGTGGGCGGCCTCACGCTGTCTGAGGTGGCGGTGCGCGTCGCTGATCGGCTGCGCGACGGCTTCCTCGTCAACCCGCAGGTCGCCGTCGAGGTGAAGAGCTTCGGCAGCCGCCCGGTGCAGGTGCTCGGCGCCGTGGCCCGGCCCGGCACCTACTTCCTCACCGGCGACACCGACCTGCTCGAGCTGCTGGCCATGGCCGGCGGCGTGCGCTCAGACAACAAGACCGGCACGCTCGAGGTCCAGGTCAAGCGCCCGGTCGACGGCCTCATCCAGCTCAGCTCGGCGAGCCTCGACCGCCTGATGGGCGGCGGCGAGGGCAACCAGGGGGTGCAGTCTGGCGACGTGGTGGTCGTGACCAAGGGGAGGGTCGTGTTCGTGAGCGGGCAGGTGACCCGCCCCGGCGAGCTGCCCTGGCGGGAGGGCCTGACCGTCACCCAGGCGCTGGCGGCGGCGGGTGGGCCGGCCGCCTCGGCCCGGCTGCGGCGGGCGTGGCTGCTGCGCGGCGAGGAGCGGATCGCCATCGACATCAAGGCGATCCTGCGGGGCAAGGCGCCCGACCTCAAGATCCACGCCGAGGACCAGCTGATCCTCGACGAGTCGCCGATCTAAGGCGGCCGACGGCGGGCCTCAGAGCCCGAGCTCGGCCCCGCGCCAGAGGCGCTCGAGGTTGGGGCGGTGGCGCAGCAGCACGCCGAGGGCCAGCGTCAGCGCCACCCAGCGGCCCCCCTCGTCGAAGGCGAAGGCCAGCGTCGGCAGCGCGGCGGCGGCGATGACGGCGCCGACGCTGCTTTTGCGGGTGAGGCCGACCACGAGCGCCCAGAGCAGCAGGGCGCCCAGGGTCGCCTTCGGCGCGAGCACCAGACCCACGCCGGCGGCGGTGGCGACCCCTTTTCCCCCCTTGCCGTCGAGCAGCGGCGACCAGCAGTGGCCCGCGAAGGCGAGCAGGCCGAGCAGGCCGCCGGCCGGCAGCGTGGGCCACAGCAGCGCGCCCGCCGCCGCGGGCAGCGCGCCCTTGGCCGCGTCGAGCCCAAGCGTGAGCGCGCCGAGCCGCCAGCCGAGGAGGCGGTTGACGTTGGTGGCGCCGATGTTGCCGCTGCCGGCGGCGCGCACGTCGACGTCGTTGAGCAGCGCCCCGAGCGCGTAGCCGGTGGGGATGGCGCCGAGCAGGCCCGCGACCGGGGCGGCGGCGATGAGCCCGAGCGGGAGCAGCGCGCCCATCGGCACCTCCGCCGGCCGGCTATCCGTTCAGGGGCGGGCCGTCGTCGGCCTCGTCGAGCTGGTCGGCCAGGGACCGCCACGCCGCCGGGCCCAGCAGGCCCGGCCCCCCGTCGGCGGCGAGCCGCAGGCCGTGCAGCAGGGTGCGGCGGAGCCCCAGCGCGTCGCCGGACCGGGCCTGGGCCTCGGCGGCCTCGAGGTAGCGGGCCTGGGCGGCGGCGCGGTCGCCGCGGGCGGCCTCGGCGTCGCCGCGCAAGCGCAGGCAGCGGGCGGCGGCGATCGGCTCACCGGCGGCGGCCCAGGCGCGCTCGGCCGCGGCGGCCAGGGCCTGCGCGCGCTCGTGCTGGCCCTCGCGCAGCGCGAGGTCAGCGGCCCGGCGGAGGTGGGCGGGGTCTGGCGCGGGCGCGGCGCTCAAGATCGCGGTGGACGCCGCGCTCAGCTCTCCGCGCGCCAGCGCGAGGCCGGCCCGCCCGAGCGCGAGGTTGGCCCGCTCGGCGGGCGGCGGGCGGAGGGCCTCGGCCTGGGCGTAGAGCTCCTCGGCCCGGAGCGCCTCGGCGCCGCTGACCGCGAGATCACCGAGCCCGCGCAGCGACGCGGCCCGGCCTTCGGGCAGGTCGAGCTGGCGGTAGAGCGCGCCGGCCTCGCGGTAGAGGCGGGCGGCGGCGGCGCTCTGGCCGGCCGCGGCGAGGCGGTCGGCGCGGCGCCGGCACAGGCGCGCGAGCAGGGGCAGGGCCCGCGCGCCGCGGAGCTGGGCGGCGGCCTCCTCCCAGAGCCGGGCGGCGCCGGCGCGATCGCCCTGCTGGTGGCGGATGTCGCCCGCGGCCCAGGCCCGCAGCGCGCCGGGCGCGCCAGGCGGGGTCGGTCCGGGCGGCGACGCGAGCCGCTGCAGCGCCAGCACGGGCTGGCCCCAGGCGGCGCGGAGCCGGCAGAGCCCGACGCGCTCGAGCAGGGACGACGTCGGGGCCCACCACGCCGCGAGCAGCGCGCCGGCGG
>JBJONS010000330.1:0-8907 GCA_046051725.1 Pseudomonadota bacterium
GCCCGGCTGCTCGACGGCCGCGACCTCGCCCGCCGCCTCGCGCCCGCGCTCCGGGCCCGGGTGGCCGCCCTGGCCCGCCCGCCCGGCCTCGCGGTGGTGCTGGTCGGCGAAGACGCCGCCAGCGCGGTCTACGTCGAGCGCAAGCACGAGCGGGCCGAGCGCCTGGGCTTCCACCAAGCGACGATCCGCCTGCCGGCCGACACCCCCCAGGCGGCGCTCGAGGCCCTCATCGACGAGCTGAACGTCGATCCGCGCATCGACGGCATCCTCGTCCAGCTCCCGCTGCCCCCGCAGGTCGACGCTGGGGCGGTGCTCGGCCGCATCCTCCCCGAGAAAGACGTCGACGGCTTTCATGTGGTGAACACCGGCCGCCTCTCGCAGGGGCTGCCGGCGCTGGTGCCCTGCACCCCGCTTGGCGTCATGCGCCTCATCGCCGACGCCGGGCTGCCCTTGGCCGGCTGTGACGCCCTCGTGGTGGGCCGCAGCAACATCGTCGGCCGCCCGATGGCGATGCTGCTTGAGCAAGCGCACGCCACGGTCACGCTGGCGCACTCGCGGACCCGAAACCTCGAGGATCACGTGCGGCGCGCTGACCTCGTCGTCGCCGCCGTCGGGCGCCCCGACCACATCCGCGGCGCCTGGATCAAGCCCGGCGCCGTGGTCATCGACGTCGGCATCAACCGCCTCGCCAACGGCGCGCTCGTCGGCGACGTCGAGCTCGGCCCCGCCGCAGACCGCGCGGGCGCGATCACCCCAGTGCCCGGCGGCGTGGGCCCGATGACCATCGCCATGCTGATGGAGAACACCGTGACCGCCGCAGAGCGCCGCCAGGGCTTGTCGCGCTGAGCGCCACGCGGGCGCCGGATGGGTCCGCGGGGTCTGCCAAGCCACTGCGGCCGCTGCACAGCGGCGGGGGATACCGGCCGCGCGGACCGGTCCCCCTGCCGGGTCGGCTCAGCCGCGGCTGGTGTCGACGTCGTCCCAGGCGTTGCAGCTGCAGAACACGTTCCGGTCTCCCCAGGTGTTGTCGACCCGGCTGACCGGCGGCCAGTACTTCTGCTCGCGCAGGTAGGGGAGGGGCCACGCGGCCTCGGACCGGGTGTAGGCGCGGTCCCAGGTGTCGCCGGCGACCTCCTCGGCGGTGTGGGGCGCGAACTTCAGGGGCGAGGCGGCGGCCTCGATGCGCCCCTCCTCCACCGCCGCGATCTCGCCGCGGATGGCGATCATCGCGTCGCAGAAGCGGTCCAGCTCGGCCTTGTCCTCGCTCTCGGTCGGCTCGACCATCAGCGTGCCGGCGACCGGCCACGACAGCGTCGGGGCGTGGAAGCTGTAGTCCATCAGGCGCTTGGCGACGTCCTCGGCCTCGATCCCGATCTTTTTGAAGTGCCGCAGGTCGAGGATGCACTCGTGGGCGACCCGGCCGGTCTTGCCCGTGTAGAGCACCGGGTAGTGGGCCCGCAGCCGCTCAGCGACGTAATTGGCGTTCAGGATGGCGATCTCGGTGGCCCGGGTCAGGCCCTCGCCGCTCATCATCGCGATGTAGGCCCACGAGATCGGCAGGATGCTCGGGCTGCCCCAGGGCGCCGCCGAGACCGGGGTCATGCCCGCGCCCTGGCCGGTGTCGACGAGGTTGTGGCCGGGCAAGAAGGGCGCGAGGTGGGCGCGCACGCCGATCGGCCCCATGCCCGGGCCGCCGCCGCCGTGCGGGATGCAGAAGGTCTTGTGCAGGTTGAGGTGCAGGACGTCGGCGCCCAGCTCGGCCGGCCGCGCGAGGCCCACCAGCGCGTTCATGTTGGCGCCGTCCATGTAGACCTGACCGCCGGCGGCGTGCACGAGCGCGCAGATCTCGCGGATGCTCTCTTCAAAAACCCCGTGGGTCGACGGGTAGGTCACCATCAGGCCGGCGAGCTTGTCGCCGCAGCGCTCGACCTGCTTGCGCAGATCAGCGAGGTCGACGTTGCCCTGGTCGTCGCAGGCCACCGGGATGACCTCCATGCCGGCCATGACCGCGCTGGCCGGGTTGGTGCCGTGGGCCGAGGTCGGGATCAGGCAGAGCCGGCGGTGCGCGTCGCCCCGGTGCAGGTGGTAGCCCCGAATGCAGAGCAGGCCGGCGTACTCGCCCTGCGAGCCGGCGTTGGGCTGCAGGCTCACCGCGTCGAAGCCGGTGATCTCGGCGAGCCACGCCTCGAGGTCGTCGAACAGCCGGCGGTAGCCCTTGGCCTGGCTGGTCGGGATGAAGGGGTGCAGCGCGCCAAAGCCCTTCCAGGTCACCGGGATCATCTCGGTGGTGGAGTTGAGCTTCATCGTGCACGAGCCCAGCGGGATCATCGAGGTGTCGAGCGCGATGTCCTTGCGCTGCAGCTTCGCGAGGAAGCGCAGCATCTGGGTCTCGGAGCGGTGCTCGTGGAAGGACCGGTGCGTCATGAACGCGCTGGTGCGGGCCATCGCCCCGCGGTCGGGCGCAGCGGACCCGGCGAAGGTCCAGCCGAGCGCGGCGCAGAGGCGGCCGAGCTCGGCGGCGTCGCTGGCCTCGTCGAGCGCGATGATGAGCTGGTCGGCGCCCTCGGCCCGCAGGTTGAAGCCAGAGGCCTCGGCGGCCACCACCGCGGCGTCGCGGGCGCTGGCGCTCGGGGCGCGCAGGCACACCGTGTCAAAGTGCAGGGCAGAGGCCGCGGTCCAGCCGGCGGAGCCCGCGGCATGGCGCAGGCCGGCGGCGAGGCCCGCGAGGCGCTCGGCCAAGGCCCGCAGGCCCTCGGGGCCGTGCCAGACGCCGTACATGGCGGCGGTCACCGAGAGCAGCACCTGGGCGGTGCAGATGTTCGAGGTCGCCTTCTGCCGGCGGATGTGCTGCTCGCGGGTCTGCAGGGCCATGCGCAGGGCCCGCTGGCCACGGCGGTCGCGGCTGATCCCGATGATCCGCCCGGGCATCTGCCGCTTGTGGGCGTCGCGGGTGGCCAGGAAGCCGGCGTGGGGGCCGCCGTAGCCGAGCGGCACACCAAACCGTTGGGAGTTGCCGACAACAATGTCTGCGCCCAGCTCGCCGGGGGGCTTGAGCAGGGTCAAGGCCAAAAGGTCGGTCGAGACGATGAGCATGCCGCCCACGGCGTGCAGCCGCTCGGCCAGCGCCGACGGGTCGCGCACCACGCCGTCGGTGCCCGGGTACTGCACCAGCGCGCCAAAGACGCCGTCGAGGCTGGTGGTGCCGGCGTCCAGCTCTGCGTCATCGACGTCGACCAGCTCAATGTCGAGCGGCGCGGCGCGGGTCTGCAGCAGCGCGCGGGTCTGCGGGTGCACGCTGCGGCTGACCAGCAGGCGGCTCGCGTCGCCCTTGCCGAGCCGCTGCACCATCGTCATGGCCTCAGCGGCGGCCGTCGCCTCGTCGAGCAGCGAGGCGTTGGAGATGTCCATCCCCGTCAGGTCCTGCACCATGGTCTGGAACAGCAGCAGCGCCTCGAGGCGACCCTGCGAGATCTCAGCCTGATAGGGCGTATAGGCGGTGTACCAGCCCGGGTTCTCGAGCACGTTGCGCAGGATGACGGGGGGCGTGATGGTGTGGTGGTAGCCGTAGCCGAGCAGGCTGCGCCGCAGGGTGTTCTCGCTGGCGTAGGTCGCGAGGCGCTCGATGGCCTCGACCTCGCTGAGCGCGGCGGGCAGGCGCAGGGGGCGCTCGGCGCGGATCACGGCCGGCACGGTGTCTTCGATGAAGGCCTGCAGCGAGGGGGCCCGGACCGCGGCGAGCATCGCGGCGAGCTCGGCCTCGCGCGGACCGATGTGGCGGGTCGCGAAGCCGGGGGGGACCATGTTGGCCCCGGAGCGGTTGGGGCCGTCGGCGGCGTGGTCCTGAGCGGCGTGATCCTGCGCGGTGCTGTCCATCGGGTCCTCCGGGAAGGACGGCACTTAGCCCAGCGCCGCGGGGCTGGCCGCCACGAGAAGGTGGCCGGGGCAGGCCTTGGCGCAGCCTTGACGCGCCCCGACCCGCCCGCGAGAGCGGCCATCTTCACGCCGTCCTCGTGGTCCTCGGGGTGGATCGGGGCCCGGGTCCGCGCCTGCGCGCCGGCGCCGCTCGTGCTCTACTGCGGCGCGTCGGTCGGCCTCCCGCTCGCCTGGGCGGCCCGACCCCGCTGGCCGGTCCCACCGGCCCCACCGAACCCCACCGTGCCCCACCTCCCCGCGGAGCCCCGATGTCCCTGCGTCGCACGCCGTTTTTCGCTCACCACAAGGCCGCGAACGCTCGCCTCATCGACTTCGGCGGTTGGGAGCTCCCGGTGCAATACACCGGGATCCTCCAAGAGCACGCGACGGTGCGCTCGGCCGTCGGCCTCTTCGACGTCTCCCACATGGGCGAGGTCTTCGTGCGCGGGGCCAAGGCCCTCGACGCGGTGCGCCACCTCGTCACCAACGACGTCAACATCCCGATCGGGCGCGCCCAATACAGCCCGATGTGCCGCCCGAGCGGCGGCATCGTCGACGACCTCATCGTGTACCGCATGTCCGAGACCGAGGTCCTCATCTGCGTCAACGCCGCGAACCGCGACAAGGACTTCCAGTGGATGGTGGCCAACAACCCCTTCCCGGGCGAGGTCGAGTTCGTCGACGAAGGTGAGGCGTGGGCCCAGGTCGCGGTCCAAGGCCGCCACGCCGCTGCCACCCTCCAGCGCCTGACCACGGCGGATCTGTCGGCCGTTCCCTACTACGGCCACACGACGGCCACCGTCGCTGGCGTCGACGGCTGCATCCTCGCCCGCACCGGCTACACCGGCGAGGATGGCTTCGAGGTCTTCCTGCCCAAGGACGGCGCCGATCTGCTCTGGCCCGCCATCCTCGAAGCCGGGGCCCCCTTCGGCATCGCGCCCATCGGCCTCGGCGCCCGCGACACGCTTCGCCTCGAGGCCCGCATGTGCCTCTACGGCAACGACATTGACGACGAGACCACCCCTCTCGAGGCCCAGCTCGGCTGGGCGGTCAAGCTCAGCAAGCCTGACTTCGTCGGAAAGGCCGCCTTGGTGGCCCAGCGCGAGGCCGGGGTCAAGCGCCGCCTCGTCGGCCTGAAGATCGCCGACAAGATCGCCCGCCACGGCAACCCGGTGGTGATCGACGGCGTGGCCGCGGGCGTGGTCACCTCGGGCACCCGCAGCCCCACGACCAACGAGAACATCGCGCTGGCCTATGTCCCCACCAGCCACGCCGCGCCTGGCAGCGTCGTGGGCGTCGACGTGCGCGGCAAGGCCGCCGAGGCGGTGGTGGTCAAGGGCAACTTCTTCTCCCGCGACTACTGAGCGCCCCGCGCGCCAGGCCGGCGCGCTGCAGCTCCGCGCCCTCCCCGCCGCGCCCGCGCGGCCTCACCCCTGACATCGGAGAGATCATGAGCTTCCCCGCAGACCGCAAGTACACGCGCTCGCATGAATGGGCCCTGACCGAGGGCAGCCGCGTCCGCGTCGGCGTGACCAGCTACGCCCAAGAGAGCCTGGGCGACGTCATCCACATCGACCTGCCCACCGTTGGCACCAAGGCCAAGGCCGGCGGCCCGGTGGCCGAGATCGAGTCGGTGAAGGCGGTCAGCGACATCTACGCCCCGGTGGCCGGCGTGATCGTCGAGGTCAACGACGCCCTCGCCGACGCGCCCGAGACCGTCAACAGCGACCCCCACGGCCAGGCCTGGCTGTTCGTCATCGAGGCCGCCGATCTGGGCGAGCTCGACGGCCTGATCGACGCCGAGGCCTACGCGGCCCACGTCGCGGCCGGCGGCCACTGACCCGACCCGTCCGGGGCCGCACCGTCCCGCGCACCAAAGCGGGGGGCAGGGGAGGGGACGGGCGCCCCGCCTGCGGCGGCGCCCCCCCTCCGCGCTCGCGCTGCGCGCTCGGTCGCTGCGCGACCCGGCCTGCGGCCGGCGCTCCGGTCGGGCTGGCGCGCGCGAAGCGGCGCTGGGGCCTCAGGCCGGCGCGGCCTCGAAGCGGATGGCGCCGCCGGGCAGCAGGTAGACGATGACCATGCGGCCGCCCCGCACGGTGGGCGTGTGCCAGGTCTGCGGGCCATAGACGACCCAGCCCGGGGGGCGACCGTCGAAGGTCGGCGCGCCCGACAGCGCGAAGCAGAGGTCGATCTCGCCGTTGGGGTGGGTGTGGCCGGGGCCCGGGCCGTCCATGTCGACCACGTCGATCGAGCAGCCGGCGGTCTCTGGGCCCGCCTTGGCCAGCCGGCCAAAGCGCACCCCATCGGCCTCGCGCGGGGTGAGCCAGCCGCCAGCGAGGCCATCTTCGAGCGCGGCGCGCAGGGCGGTGAGCGCCGGCCCGTCGATCGGGAAGCGGGCCGACAGGTCGGCCGCGACAGCGCGCGGGTCGCGGAGATCGACGCCCTCGACGGCGTGCAGCACAGGCGCGAGCGCGGCGAGCAGCGCGGCGCGGGCGGCGGAGGGGTCGGCGGGCGTGGACGTCGGGGCGGTCATCGGTCCTCCAGGGTGAAGCAGGCGACGGGCCTATCCGCCTGCCCGGCGGGCCGCGCCCCGCGCCGATACGACACAGCCGTCTGCCCCATCAGACACCAACGACGGCGTCGAGCTCATCCGATGAATCCGTCTGCCTGCTGCGTACCGCCCCCTAATAAACGACCGCCGCGCAGGGGGCGCGGCGGAGTTGTGCGGAGCGTCGATGCGCGGAGCCCGAAGCGGCCGGATTAGCCGACCATCTCATCGAGCTCTTGGCAGCGGCGGGCGTGGCGCAGCTTGCGGATGGCCTTGAGCTCGATCTGGCGGATGCGCTCGCGGGTGAGGTTGAAGCGGCTGCCGATCTCTTCGAGCGAGTACTGGGTCGGCTCGCCGATGCCGTAGCGCATGCGGATGACCGTCTCTTCGCGGGGGCTCAGCAGCGCGAGGCTCTGGACCATCTCTTCGCGGACGCTGCCCGAGTCGAGCTCCTCGTCGGGGCACTCGGCGTCGGGGTTCTCGACGAAGTCGCCCATCGTGCTGTCCGAGTCCTCAGAGACCGGCGCATCGAGGCTCATCGGCTCTTTGGTGAGCTGCAGCAGCTCTTCAATCTGCTCGACCTTGACCTCGAGGCGCTCAGCGATCTCGGTGTAGGTCGGCTCGCGGCCGAGCTCGCGGTACAGGGCCTTCTGCATGTAGGCCACCTGGTTGACGAGCTCAAGCTTGTAAATGGGGATCCGGATGGTGCGGATCTGCGACTCTATGGCCCGGATGATGCTCTGCCGAATCCACCAGCTCGCGTAGGTCGAGAACTTGAACCCGCGGGTCCAGTCGAACTTCTCGACCGCCTTGATGAGGCCGAGGTTGCCCTCTTGGATGAGGTCGGCGAGCGGCAGGCCGCGGTAGCCATACTGCTTGGCGATGCTGACCACGAGGCGAAGGTTCGCGTTGATCAGCGCCTGCTTGGCGATCTCGGCGTCGAAGCCCCCCTCGGCGATCCGGCGCGCGACCTCGACCTCATCGTCCTTCGAGAGCAGGGGGATCTCGCCCATGCGCTTGAGGTACTTGTTGATGAGTGGGTTGCCCTGGGCGGCAGCGGCCTCTCGACGCGGCTCAACAACGTTCGACATGGCGGGCTCCAG
This sequence comes from Pseudomonadota bacterium, assembly GCA_046051725.1. GTDB lineage: Bacteria > Myxococcota_A > UBA796 > UBA796 > UBA2385 > JAEUKK01. The sequence goes on from JBJONS010000330.1 coordinate 7,564, forward strand.
CGGAGGTCGGGGCGAGGGCGAGGGAGGCCACCGGCCTCAGCCTCTCAGTCAGCAAGGCTCATGCCAGGGGACGGATCGGAGGCTGCCGTCCTTGAGCCCGCGGCCGCCGACGCGCCCCACACCGCCACCTTCGCCCACAACAGCGCCCAGGGCCCTTCTCCGCCCTTTCACCCCCGCCGCTCGCGCCGCGGCCCGGTCCCCGGGCGCCCTCCCGCCCCAGCGACAGCGGCCCATGTTCAGACCAGCGTCCCAGCTTTAGGACGTCGACCCAGATCCCCTCAGCCCGCCGGACAGGCCGCCGGGGTCGCCGCGCCGGCCCGCACGGCCTCCCACGGGTCCTTCGCGCCCGCGGTCAGGGCCTGCACCCGCTGCATGAAGCACAGCAGGTCCCCGCCGGAACTGGCCAGCAGCGCCTCGAACAGCGGCCGCCGGTCGTTGTAGGTGCGGAATTGGACCATGCGGGCGTTGTTCCAGGTGCCCCGGTCGACCGCGTGGTGGAAGCGCCGGGGGTCGTGGAAGCCGGCCGCGTCGACCCGGGCGTGAAGGCCGCCGAACAGGGCGTCCTTGGCCACGCGCTTCGCCGCGTCGTCCATCACCGGGTCGGCGTAGAGGCGGCCCAGCTCGACGGCCAGCGCCTCTTGCAGGGCCCGCCACCGAGCGAGATCGGCGAACTCCTCTTGGGCCGCCCGGAGCTCAGCGCTCTCGGGGCCGAAGCGCTCGGCGATGTAGCGAAAGGCGCCCTCCTCCCCCACGAATCCGGCGAAGCTCTCGTTGAAGGTCAGGTCGCCGGGCACCCAGACCGTCGCGTGGGCCAGCTCGTGCAAAACGGTCTCGGCGAGGTCAAAGCGGCCCCAGCGCAGCATCCCCGGGGTGAGCGGATCGCGGAACCAGCCGAGCGTCGACCACGCGCCGGCCGGGCGGGTGTAGACGTCGAGGCCCCGGGCCCGCAGTCGCGCCTCGGCCCGCTCGCGCACGCCGTCGCGGAAGTATCCGCGGTAGCTCAGCCGCCCGACGATGGGGTACCACTCGGTCTCGGGCTCGAGGCTCAAGGGCGGGCAGGCGGTGACGACCTGGACCTCCCGCTCCCAGCCGACCGCGAGCGTCTCGTAGTTCTCGGTGGCCGACAGGCCGATCGCCGCCCCCCAGGCCTTCACGTCCGCGGTCAACGCCAACGACGCGCGGTCGTGCTCGCTCAGATCTGCGCGCCAGAAGGCGTCCTCGACCGGCCGGCGGCGCAGCAGCAGCTCGGCCTGAAACCGCGCCGAGTCCACCACATACAGCGCCTTGCAGCCGCCGAGGCCGAGCGCCACGCCGACGCACCCCCGCGAGCCCTGGGATCCGCCG
>JBJONS010000331.1:0-16009 GCA_046051725.1 Pseudomonadota bacterium
CGCGCCCCCCGCGGCGCAGCCCTGGGCCGCGCCCGCCCCGGCGCCGGCCCCCCGCGCGCCCGCCGCCGCGCCCGCCCCGCGCCCGCCGGCCGGCCAAAAGAGCATGGTGCTGCCGGTCGTCATCGCCGCGGGCGTCGGGCTCGCGCTCGTGCTCGGCCTCGTCGCCGCCGCGGGCTTCGCCGCCCTCCAGCTGCGCGGCGGTGGCCTGCCCGGCATCGGCGGCGGCGCGACCGCCGAGCTGCCGCCCCCGCACCAGACCCCCGCCGGCCAGGTCGACGAGCTCGAGCGCCTGATGGCCGAGGGCGCCCAGGCCAAGGCGCTCGGCCGCACCATCGAGGCGGTCAGCAAGTACTACAAGATCACCCAGGACGTCGATCCGCTCAGCCCCGAGGCCCGCCGCCGCGGCCTCGAGGCCTGCGAGCTCATCACCTTCGGCGAGCTGCGGGCCGACCTGCGCCGCCGCAGCCTCGACGAGAAGGCCAAGAAAGACCTGCTCAAGGCCACCCTCACCAAGGTGGCCGAGGTCGAGAAGGCCAAGACCGGCCTGCACGCGGCCCGGGTCGAGGTCGAGGCCGCCCTCGCGGTGCTGCCCGGCGACAAAGAGCTGGTCGCGGCCCGCGGCCGGCTCAACAAGCTGGTCACCGAGGACCGCAGCTCTGAGGCCGGCAAGAAGGTGATCAGCGAGGTGGACGGCCACCTGCGCGCCGCCCGCACCGCGGTCGCCGCCGGCGACTGGACCGCCGCCAAGGCGTCCTACACGGCGGCCATCGCCGCCGATCCCGACCAGCGCACCGCCGGCGTCTTCCGCGCCGGCGAGGGCCTCGCCCAGGCCGAGGCCCGCCTCCGCTGAGGTCCCGGCCGCCGGCGGGGGAACCGGGCCCCGCCGCCGCGGTCAGGGCCGCGACCCGCCCTGGAGCGCCCATGCGCCGCACCTCTGCGCCCACGGCGCTGCTCCTCTGCGCCCTGCTCGCCGCGCTGGGGGCCTGCGCCGCGGCCCGCCGCCCGCCCGACGGCGCCCGCGCCGCCCCGCTGCAGCCCGGCCTCGGCCACCCCGGCGCGCTCAGCGCCCTGCAGGTGGCCGCCGCCGATCCCGACCCGGCCCTGCGCGGGCTGGCCCTCAGCGCGCTGATCCGCGTCGATCCGGCCCCGGCGGGCGGCGCGCTGGGCCCGCGGGCCGCCTGGGATCCGAGCCCCTGGGTCCAGCGGCAGCTGGTCGAGGCCCTGGCCGCCCGGGCTGCTGAGCCCGAGAGCGGCGCGCTGCTCATCGATCTCGCGACGAGGGCCGGGGTCGAGCCCTACGTGGCCTGCGCCGCCGCCCTGCGCGCGCCCGCCGCGCCGGCCCTGGACGCGCGGCTGCGGGCCCAGCTCGACCGCGGCCCGCGCTGGACCCGGCCGCCCTGCGCCCTGGCCGGGCTGCGCCACGGCCTCAGCGGGGCCGAGGCGGCCGGCAACGCCGCCCTGTCCGAGGGCGACCTGCCGCTCAATCTCGGCTTTCTCGCTGACCTCTCCGCCGAGGACGCCCGCGGGCTGCAGCCGGGCCTCGAGGCGGCCCTCCCCCTGGTCGAGCCCGAGCTGCTCCCGCCGCTGGCCGCCCTGCTCGTGGCCTGGGGGGCGCCGGCCGGCCGGGCCGCGGCGGCCGGGCTGCTGACCGAGGGCGCGGTGACCGATCAGGTCGGGCTGGCCGACGCGCTGGCGGGGCACCCCGGGGCCGAGGCCGAGGCCGGCCTGCGCCAGATCGCCGCCGGGGGTGCGCCCGCCGCGCGCGAGGCGGCCCGCCTGCACCTCGTCAGCCGGGGACAGGGGCCGTCCGCGCCGGTGCTCGAGGCGGCGGCCGACGCCGAGGACCGCGAGCGCCGGGCCCGCGCCCTGCTCGCGCTCGGCGGCGCGCTCTGCCTGCCGAACCCCGACAAGCGCCTCGCCCGGGCCGCGCCCGCGCTGCTGCGGGCGGGCCTGCGCGACGAGGATGACCGCGTGCAGATCGCCGCGCTGCAGGCCATCTCGGCCTGCGGGGGCGGCGGGCTCAAGGCGGCCGAGCTCGAGCCGCTGCTCGTCGACGCCGAGGCCGAGGGCCGGGTCCGGGTCGAGGCGGCGCGCGCGGTCTTGGTGCTCTCGTCCGACCGGCCCTGAGCGGCGCGCCGAGGGCCCAGACCGGGGGCGCGCTCAGCGCACCGCGCCGACGATCAGGCCCTCAAGGCGCACCAGCTCGGCCTGCACGGTGTTGATCGACGACAGCACCTGCCGCTGCTCGGTGGTGGTCGTGATGGTGCGGGTGCGGCTGAGGTCGCCGGCGCTGCTGAGCGCGGTGAGCAGGCCGCCGCTCGACCAGGTGCCGCTGGTCGTCGACCAGGTCGGGCGCACCGTGGACAGGCGCTGGCTGGCCAAGACCCGCTCTTGCTCGGCGAGCTGGTCGTCGAGGTAGCCGAGGCAGGCCGCCGCGTCGGTCAGCGGCTCGCGCACGCTGCCGTCGCCGGCCGCGTAGCGGCGCAGCAGCGTGCTGATCTGGGGCGCCATGTCGTCGAGGAAGAGCAGCCCCGCGCTGGTCTTGAAGTACGGGGGGCAGATGCCATCGGGGTCGGTGACGATGAACTCGATGCAGGGGCGGCCATTGCAGAGGCCAACGTGCGACTTGTTGAGGTCCGGGGCGAACAGCAGGGGGATGGGCATTGGGGGCTCCCTCGGGGCGCGGGCTGGTGTGCGGCCACGCCCCAGCCTACCCAGCGGGGTGGGCCGGTGTGGGCGCAGTTCGTGGCGATGTTGGCGCGTGTTGGTGGGCCGCGCGGGCCGCTTGTGGCGCGGCGCCGCCGGGCCTATGCTCCGGGCATGTCCTCTCTTGTCGAGCGCGCGACCGGGCGCGTTGTCCCCCTCGCAGCCCGCACCCTGGTCGGGCGCGATCCTGTCTGCCTGATCCGTCTCGATCACCCACGCGTCTCGCGCGAGCACGCGCTGCTGCGGTGGGATCAGGGGGCGTGGTGGGTGCGCGATCTGGCCAGCCGCAACGGCACCCGGGCCGGTGCTGACCGCCTCGCGCCCCAGGTCGACCGCCGGCTGCTGCCCGGCGAAGACCTGCACTTCGGCGGCGACGAGGTCGGGGCCTGGGCGCTCGAGGCCGAGGGCCCGCCCCAGCCCTTCGCCCGCCGCATCGCTGATGGCCACATCGAGCGCGCGGTCGCCGACTACATCGAGCTGCGCGGCGAAGGCGGGGCGGTGCTGGTGGTCTGCCGCGACGCCCGCCGCCGCTGGGTCTGCGAAGAAGACGGCCTGCCCCGACCGGTGCAAGACGGCGCGCTGGTCGAGGTCGACGGCCTCTGGCGCCTCGAGCTGCCCGACGCGAGCAGCTCGACGGTGGGCGGTGCGGGCCCGCGGCTGCTCGCCCGCTGCACCCTGCGCCTGCGGGTCTCGCGCGACGGCGAGCATGTCAGCCTTGAGCTCGACAACGACGGCGATCGCGTCGAGCTCGGCGAACGCCAGCACTGGTATGTGCTGTGGGTGATGGTGCGGGCCCGCCTCGCCGACGCCGCGGCGGCCGAGCACGACCAGGGCTGGCTCGACATGGACCGCCTCGCGCGCCTGACCGGCATCGAGCGCCGCAGCCTCGACACCTACCTCTCGCGGGCCCGTCGCGACCTGGCGGCGGTCGACGTGCTCGACGCGGCCCAGCTCGTGGCCGCCCGGCCCAACCAGCGGCGGGTGGGCCTGCCGCCGGCGCAGCTCGTCATCGAGCAGGCCTGACGCTGGCGACCGGTGGCCCGCCGCGTCGGGTCGTGGGCGAGCAGGGGCCGGGCGCCCCGCCGGCCTGCGGCCGTCGGCGGCGGCCCTCTGCGCTCGCGCTGCGCGCTCGGTCGCTGCGCGACCGGCCTGCGGCCGCGCGCCGGTCCGCCTGGCGCGGGGGCGGCCCGCGGGCGGGGCGGGCGCGCGCCGCTCAGCCGGCCCCGCCGGTCAGGGGCAGGGGCGCCCCGCCGCGGCTCAGGTAGACCGAGAGGTGCAGATCGGCGTCGTCCTCGATGTAGGCGAAGCCCTCGGAGCCCGGCTCGATGAGCTGGGTAAACGCGCCCACGAAGCGGTCGCGGGCGGCGGGGTCGGCGGCGCTGACCTCCAGCGTGCACAGCGTGGCGCCGCAGCTCAGCGTGGGCACCTCCACGCCGCTGAGATCGGTGCTCTGGCGCAGGGCGTCGAGCCGCTGGGCCAGCAGGGCGTCGCCCACCGGGTCGGGCGTGTCGGCCTCGACCACCTCTTCGAGGGCGCCGGCGATGTCGACCGCCCAGGTGTCGGGGTCGAAGCTGGGCAGGGGGGCCGCGGCGGGGCCTGCGGGCCCGCCGGCGGGGGTGGTCCCGGCGCCGCTGGCCTCGAGCGCGGCGAGGCGGGCCTCGAGGGCCACGACACGGGCGCCGTCCACGCCACCGGTGGGCGCGGGGCCCGCAGCGAGGGGAATCGTCGAGGTGACCGTGGCTCGAAGGGGGGTGTCCACAGGATCGGAGGAGCGCATCCCCCCGCCCACGAGCACGGCGCCCACGAGCGCGGCCGACGCGGCGACGAGGAAGGGCAGGGAGAGCGTGCGGCGCGGGGAGAGGGTCATGTCGACCTCGAGACGGGACAGAGGGGGTCTGTAGAGAAGGGGTGTGCGGGGCAGGGCAGGGGGCCCCGGCCCCCGGGGCGGGCCCACCCCGCGGAGAGACCCTCCGCAGGGTGGGCCCGCGCCCGCAGGCGCGGGGCCCGGGGCGGCTCAGTAGCGGTAGGTGCGGAGCTCGGACTTGGAGCCCGAGTAGATGGCCGGCACGGTGCAGTAGTTGAAGCGGTGGGTGAAGGAGTAGGCCATGGCCGGGGGGGTCAGGGTGATGGTCTGGTAGGAGCTCGAGGTGCCCGAGCTGCTGACCGACGCGCTGGCGACGACGCTGGGGCCGACGTTCTTGACGCGGCTGTCGCACTGGATGTTGCTGCTGAAGTGCATGTCGGTCACGAAGAGGTCGGTCGACGTGGGGGGCGCGGTCACGTTGCTGTCGACGATCGGGCACAGCAGGTTGAGGGTGGAGCTCGTGCTGGTGTTCTCGACGTGGCCGTCGGTGTCGATCGCGCGGGTGCCGCCGCTGATCTGCTGGCACATGGCGCCGGGGTAGGCGTCGACGGCGAAGGCGGTCGAGGAGGAGAAGGCGGCGAGGGTCAGGGCGGCGGCGATGAGCTTGGTGGTCATGGTGTCTCCGGGGGCGCGGTGCGCCACTGTGTGGTGGTCCCGCCCGGACTGTCTCCGGCGCGGGGGGCTCTCTGCGGTCTGCGGGGTTTCTCCCCCCGCCGACACCATCACCCTATGTCTCCCCCCACAGAGGGTCACCCACACCCACCAACACCATCGCGTGATGGGGCGCGATAGACCGGGCGGGCGCAGGCGCACCTCCTCCCGCCGCGCGGTGCGGGTCGAGCCCTGCGACGCCGAGCCGCTGCTCAGCGGCACTGTCGAGCTGCGGCAGCGGTTGACCGTCAAGGTGCGCTGAGCGGCGACGGCGCCCGCCCGCTCAGGCCGCCGGCGCGGGCGCGGTCATGGCCGCCCGCAGCTGGGCGATGCGGGCGGGCTTGCTCACGAAGCCGTCCATGCCCGCTGCGAGGCAGGCGGCCCGGTCCTCTGGCCGGGTCGCCCCGCTCAGCGCGATGATCCGCGAGCGGAACCCGAGCGCCCGCAGGCGGCGGGTGGCCTCGAGGCCGTCGTAGCCGGGCAGCTCGCTGTCCATGATCACGACCTCGGGCTGCTCGGCGGCGGCGAGGCGCACCGCGTCGGGCCCGCTGTCGGCGACCTGCACCTGGCAGCCGATGCCGCTGAGCATGGCCGCCACGACCTCGCGGCTCACCGCGTCGTCCTCGACCAACAGCACCCGCAGCGGCATGAGCGCCGCCACGGCCGCCCCCGCGGTCGGCGGTGCGGCGGGCAGGGCGCAAGCGGGCAGCTCGAGGCTGACCGTGAAGGTGCTGCCGTTGCCGGCGCTGCTCTGCAGCTCGATGCGGCCGCCCATGCGGGCGATGAGCTGCTGCGAGATGTGCAGGCCGAGGCCGCTGCCGGCCTCGCGGGTGACCGCCGCGCTGCACCCCTGCGCCCACGGGCGGAACAGCCGCGCCTGCACCGCCGGGGTGATGCCGGGCCCGGTGTCGGCGACGGCGAGCTCGAGCCGCCGGGTCTGGGCGGTGGTGCCCGGGCGGATCCAGACCCGCACGGTGATCTCGCCCTGCGGCGTGAACTTGATCGCGTTGCCCACGAGGTTGAGCAGCACCTGCCGCAGCCGCTGGGCGTCGCCGATCACCCCGCCGCTGCCCTCGCGCTCGAGGCGCAGGCGCAGGCCGCGGCTCTCGGCCCGGTGCTGCAGGGTGCCGACGACCTCGACCGCGAGCTGCTCAGGGTCGAGCGGCTCTTGGGCCAGGGGCATCTGGCCGGCCTCGATGCGGTGGATGTCGAGCACGTCGCCGACGAGGCCGAGCAGCTGCCGGCTGGCGGCGTGCAGCATCGCCACCTGCCGGGCCTGGGCCGGGGGCAGATCGGCCTGCTCGAGCAGATCGCTGAGGCCGACCACCGCGCTGAGCGGGGTCCGCAGCTCGTGGCTCAGGGTCTCGAGCCAGGCGGTCTTGGCGGCGTTGGCCCGCTCGGCCTCGTCGAGGGCGGCGCGCAGGGCGGCGCGGCTGCGGGCCACGCTGCCCTCGTACAGGGCGGTCGCCGCGAGCACCGCGAGGGTGGCCCCGATGGGCCCGGCGAGGTGCATCACGCGCAGCGCCTCGGGGTCGAGCTGTGGTGGGGGCACCTGCCCGTCGAAGACGTAGAGGCCGATCGGCGGCAGCAGGCAGAGGATCGCCCACACGACCCCGGCCCGGCGGCCGAGCAGCCAAGTCGCGGTCATCGGCACCGCGGGCAGGGCGAACAAGGCCGGCGCGCCCAGGCCGCCGCTGTTGAAGACCGCGAGCAGGGTGCTGCAGCAGACGACCAGGGCGCAGGCCAAGCCCACCAGCAGCGCACCGGCCGCCCGCACCCGCGCCCACAGCAGCCAGGCCAGCGCGAAGGTGGCTGCGGTCGCCGCGAAGGTGACCTGCCCCAGCAGGTTGCTCGACACGATCGACACGAGCAGCAGGGTCGAGCAGAGCAGCGCCAGCGCGCCGATGGTCGTGCGCTGCGCCACCCCCCGGCGGTCATCGTCGGCCTCGACGCGCGCCGACCCGCAGCGCGGGGCGCATGGATCGGCTGCAGCGGCGGCGGGCAGGGGCAGGGGCAAGCGGGGCACTCCCGATGACCACTATCGGTCAGGCAGGCGGGAGGGTAAGGGCAGGATGGGCCGATCCGGGACTTCGTTCGGCGATCGAACGTCCCGGCAGGGCATCACACTGTCGCGCGCACCGCACCACGGCTGCAAACTATGCGCGGACCGTGCACAAAGGATCCGCGGGGGCCTTGATCTGCGGCGGATGACGGGGCAAACTGTATGCAAAGGAGATGCACATGCGCCTCGCCCTCCGGCCCCTCCCGCTGATCGCCCCCGCTCCCCTCCTCCCGCCCGCCCTGGCGCTCTTCCTGCTCGCCGGCTGCGGCGGTGACCCGGCCAAGAGCGCCGACACCACCGACGCTGGTGGGGCCGACGCCGGCGAAGACAGCGGCGCTGACGGTGGCCTCGACGATGGGGGCGAGGCCGCCACCGCCAAGGGGGCCTGCGACTACATCAACACCTTCTCTCGTGCGCCCGAGTGCAAAGAGTACGTCGGGTCGGCGTGGGACGAGGCGACCGCCGCGACCGACTGCGCGGCGCCGCTCCCGGGCGCCGACCCGGGCGCCCTGCGGTGGGGCGAGGGCTGCGGGCGCGAGCCCCTGCTCGGCATCTGCGCGATCGACGTCGGCGCGCCTGAAGAGACCGCGCTCGTCTTCTTGGGCGACGACCCGGCGGCCTGCGGCGGCATCGAGATCGGCTGCGGTTTTGCGGGCGGCGCGCTCACCTACGGCCCGGTCTGCGAGGGCAGCGACGGCGGCGGTGACGGCGGCGGCGGGGTCGACGCCTCGGCGGTCTTCGTGCCGTTTGAGCAGGTCTGCGCGCCGCCGGTCGAAGGCGAGCCCGCCGGGGCCAGCGACGGCGAGGTCTGCACCTGGCAGGCCATCTCGGGCTGCACCGAGCCGGGCCGCGACTACCTCGACTATGGCTCCTGCGACCCGGTCTTCACCCAGCGCCCCTACTGGCCGGGCCGCCCGGCCGGCGCCGCCGCGGCCGACGACCCGCGCCTCTCTGACCCCGCCTGGGTCGAAGAGTACGCCTGGGTCACCGATCAGGTCGAGTCCTGCGCCTGCGTGTGCTGCCACAGCAGCGAGGCCGCGCCCGAGGCCGGCCCGTCGGGCTGGTTCGTCGAAGATGGCCCGATCTGGGTCGACGGCCTCGACGACGACGGCCTCGCGGTCATGGCCGGCTGGGTCGACAGCACGGCCTTTGGCGCCTTTGACCCGGCCGACAACAACGGCTTTGACCGCTCGACCACCGGCATCCCCACCTCGGATGTGCCGCGCATGCTCACCTTCCTTGAGGGCGAGCTGCGCCGGCGCGGCCTCGACCGCGACGACTTCAGCGCGGTCGCGCCCTTCGGCGGCCCGCTCTACGACCAGCTCTTCTACGAGCCCGGCCCCTGCGCCGATGGCCAGGGCATCGACGAGGACGGCGTCCTGCGCTGGACCGGCGGCGACGCGCGCTACCTTTATGTGCTCGACGCCGACAGCCAGAGCCCCGGCGTGCCGCCGAACCTCGACCTGCCCGAGGGCACCCTCTGGCGCATCGACGTGGCCCCGACCGCGGTGCCCATCGAGAGCGGCGTGACCTACGGCGTGGTGCCCGAGGGCGCGAGCCAGGCCTTCCCCGAGGGCGCCCCCGCGCCCCTGGCGCCCGGCGAGGTGGTCTACCTCTACGTGCTCAAAGACATCTACCAGCCGCTGACCCGCTGCTTGATGACCGTGCCCTGATCGGGGCGCAGGCTGACCGGGCGCACAATTCCTGGGTAAGATCGTGACACTTCGAGACACGCCGGGTAGAGTCGGGGCGACCCTGCTCACCGGAGTGCCCCATGCGTCGCGCCCTGCTCCACCCGCTGCTCCTCCTCACCCTGTCGGGCCTCTGGGGCTGCGCGGGCGATCCCAAGCCTGAGCCTGAGGGCGGCGACGACGGGGCCGACGGCGCCGATGGCGCAGACGGGTCGGATGGCTCTGACGGCGAAGACGGCGGCGATGACGGCGGGGTCGACACCGAGTGGGCGGTGGTCGGGCAAGCGCCGCTCGGCGCCTTTATGAGCGTGCACGGGCGGGCGGCCGACGACGTCTACGTGGTGGGCGCGAACGACGGCCTCGGCGGCGGTCAGATCTGGCGCTACGACGGCGCGGCCTGGGCGCGGGTCCCCAACAGCGACCCCAACGATCTGTGGTGGGTGCACGCCATGCCCGGCGGCACGACCTTCGCGGTCGGCGCGGGGGGCACCATCCTCCGCGACGAGGGCGCGGGTTTTGTGCGCATGCGCACCCCGGGCATCGCCCAAGACACCCTCTACGGCGTGTGGGGCGCTGCTCCCGACGATGTGTGGGCGGTGGGCGGCTTCGCGGGCCGCTGGGGCTTCCTCTGGCACTTTGACGGCACCGCCTGGACGCCCTCCCCGCTGCCCGAAGACATGCCGCTGACCGCTGAGGGTGAGCTGCCCGGCCTGTTCAAGGTCTGGGGCACCGCCGCTGACGACGTGTGGGCGGTCGGCACCCACGGCACCGTGCTGCACTACGACGGCGCCGCCTGGGCGGTCGTGCCGAGCGGCACCGAAGAGCTGCTGTTCACCGTGCACGCCTCTGGCGACGAGGTGCTCATCGTCGGCCCCAGCACCGTGCTGTCGGGCGGCGCAGACGGCCTCGTCGACGTCACGCCCGAGGGCGCGGGCATCCTGCAGGGCGCCTGCCTCGATGAGGACGGCGTGGCCATCGTGACCGGGCAGTCCGGCACCGTCTGGACCCGCCTCGCCTCGGGCGGCTGGGAGCTCGACCTCAACGCGACCGGCCTCAGCCCCGAGTCGCTGCACGCGGCCTGGATCGACCCCGACGGGGGGCGCTGGGCGGCGGGCGGCGGTGTGCTCTCTGGTGGGCTGCTGGACGGCGTGGTGCAGTACCGCGGGCCGCGCGAGGTGTCTGCGCTGACCCCGTCCGAGCTGCCCGACCCGGTCGATCCGGTCTGCCCCGAGGCCGACGTCGACCCGGCCGGCGTCGACGCCAGCATGGCCCGCCGCTGGAACGAGATCATCCTCGACACGATCCGCCGCGACATCCCGCGCCCCGGCGTGCACGCCCGCAACCTCCACCACCTCAGCCTCGCGATGTGGGACGCTTGGGCGGTCTACGAAACGGTGGCCGATCCGGTCATCGCGGCCGAGCGCGTCGTGATCGCCGACGACGCTGACCGCCGCGCGGCCCAAGAGACCGCGATCGCCTATGCGTCCTACACCCTGCTCAAGCACCGCTACGCGAGCCAGGTGGGCGGCCCGACCTCGGTCGCCTGCTACGACGCCTCGATGGAGGCGATGGGTTTTGACCCCACCCGTGAGGATGTGGACGGCGACGACCCCGTGGCGGTCGGCAACCGCATCGGGCGCCTGATCATCGACCACTACGCTGATGACGGCGCCAACGAGGCCGCGAACTACGCCGACGTCACCGGCTGGACGCCGGGCAACCCGCCGCTGGTGGTCGACCGCCCGGGCGTCGAGGTCGACGACCCCAACGATTGGCAGATCCTCAACCTCGCCGCGGCCGAGACCCAGAACGGCATCGTGCTCGACAGCGGCCTGCAGGGCTACATCGGCAGCAACTGGGGCCTGGTCGAGCCCTGGGCCCTCGACGAGCGGGTCAGCGACTTCCTCTACCTCGACCCGGGCACCCACCCGGTGGTCGAGGACCCCGAGATGGCCGAGTGGGTGCTTGACGTGCTGCGCAAGCACAGCAAGCTCGATCCGACCCTCCCCGAGATGATCGACATCTCCCCGGGGGCCTACGGGAACAACCCGCTGGGCACCAACGACGGGGCCGGTCACCCGGTCAACGGCGTCACCGGAGAACCCTACGCCCCCAACGTCGTCAAGCTGGGCGACTTCGCCCGCGTGCTCGCCGAGTTCTGGGCCGACGGCCCGAAGTCCGAGACCCCGCCGGGCCACTGGAACACGCTGGCCAACTTCGCGACCGACCTGCACGCCGAGGCCGGCGACGAGCTGCGGGTGGGCGGGGATGGGCCGCCGCTCGACCGCCTCGAGTGGGACCTGTCGATGTACCTCGCGCTCAACGGCTCGCTGCACGACGCCGCGGTGGTCGCCTGGGGGATCAAGCGCGAGTGGCTGGGGCCGCGCCCCATCACCCTGGTCCGGTGGATGGGCCAGCAGGGCCAGCGCACCGACCCGGCGCTGCCCAGCTACCACCCCGACGGCCTGCCCCTCGAAGATGGCGTGGTCGAGGTCATCACCGCCGAGAGCGCCGCGCCCGGTGAGCGCCACCACCACCTGCGCTGGTTCATCGGCGAGATCGCGGTGCGGTCCTGGCGGGGCGAGCCGGGCGACCGGGCCAACGAGACCACCGGCGTGGTCTGGATGCGGGTCAAGGAGTGGTTCCCCTACCAGCGCCGCACCTTCGTCTCGCCGGCCTTCCCGGGCTTCACCTCGGGCCACAGCACCTTCTCGCGCGCGGCGGCCGAGACCCTGACCCTGCTGTTTGGCAGCCCCTGGTTCAACGGCGGCATGGCCACCTACGACGCCAACGCCAACGCCTACCTCATCTTTGAAGATGGCCCGTCTGAGAGCATTCAGCTGCAGTGGGGCACCTTCCAAGACGCGGCCGACCAGGCCGGCCAGTCGCGCCTCTGGGGCGGCATCCACATCTGGCCCGACGACACCTATGGGCGGCAGACCGGCTACCAGGTGGGCCACCTCGCCTTTGAGCACGCGCTGCCGTACATCGACGGCTCGGCTCGGCCCGAGTAGGCGGCGGTCGCCGGGCGGGGCGCTCGGGCGGCCCATCCTCCAGAATGGGCCGCTGGGCGCTGTCTCCGGGGCTTGCACGCGGGGGGTGGCTGTGCGATACTGCGCGGCCACCCGCCTCTGGAGCCGCGCATGTCCCCTCGCCGCCTGCTGGTCCCCTCCCTGCTCGCCCTCTCGCTGTTCGGTTGCCGCAAAGAGGCCGAGCCCGGCAAAGACGGCGATGTGGATCAGGGCGATGACGGCGGCGACGACGGCCAAGCCGAGCCCGAGCCCGAGCCGCTGGCCTTCGCGCTGACCGGCCCCGATGATGGGGTCTTCGAGACCGGCGCCAACGTCAGCGTCACCGGCACCTGGTCCGGCGGCCTCGATCCCGTGCTCACGGTCAACGGCGCCAGCAGCAGCCCCGCCGCCGGCGACTGGCAGGTCGACAGCCCCCGCAGCGCGGTCGCCTGGCCCGACTCGCCGCTGTGGCCGATCCTCGCCGAGGGCGCCGACGCCCGCGGGGTGTGGATGCGCGGGCGGCGCACGGCGGTGTACGGCGACAGCGTCTCGTCCGAGGCGCCGGTGAGCGAGGGCCTCGTGCTGCGGCTGACCGACGCCTTCCTCGTCGAGCTCGAGCCGGCCCTCGACGCCGCGGTCGACAGCTTTGACCTCGACAGCCTGCTCGCCGGCACCGACCCGGTGGCCTCGGTGCTCGGCGCCGACCTGTTCATCACCGGCGTCGAGTTCGGCGCCCTGGTGCCCAGCTTCGACTTCCGGTCGAGCGGCCTGCACTACAGCCTGCGCGTCGAAGACATCATCGTCTACGCCATGCTCGACGCCGGCTTCCTCGGCACCACCGACTTCGAGCTGCAGGCCGGCGCGGTGATCGTCGAGGGCGACGTCATCTTCGGCGTCGACGCCAGCGGGGGCCTCACCGCGACCGCGGCCAACACCGCGGTCAGCACCGAAGACGTCGAGCTCTTCGGCATCACCGACAGCTTCGGCCTCGTCGACCTGCTGCTCGGCGACACGCTCTCGGGCCAGGTCGAGGGGGTGGTCATCGACACGCTGGGCGGCCTGCTCGAGGCCCAAGAGAGCATCCGGCTGCTCGAGCTCGAGGGGCTGCTCATCGAGAGCGACTTCACCGAGGTCAACCACGACGAGCAGGGCGTGAACCTCGTCGCCGAGAGCCGGGTGAGCGCGACCACCGGCGCCCTGCCGCCCCAGCGCCTGACCACGGCCGACGCGTTCAGCAACCCGACCACGACGGAGACCCCGAGCGGCCTGCCCTACCACGCCGGCCTCTTCCTCAACGACGACCTGGTGAGCGCGCTCGGCGCGGGCCTCGTCGCCAGCGGCCTGCTCAACCAAGAGGTCAGCGGCGATCTGGGCTCGATCAGCCTCGACACGACCCTGCTCGGCGCCATCGTCGACGGCTTCGACCAGCTGCCCCCGGGCCAGCCGGTCACGATCAAGACCCGTCCGACGGTCGCGCCGGTCGGCGCGGTGGTGTCGACCGAGGGGGTGGCCACGGCGCTGCACCTCGGCGGGCTCGAGCTCGACATGCTGACCGACCAGGACGGCGACGGCGTCGAAGATGTCGTGATGACCGTGGTGGTCGACGCGATCGCCGGCATCACCGCCGGCGCCGACGGCGCGCTCATCGGCGTCGAGCTGGTCGAGAGCAACGCCACCCTGCTGTCGACCTCGCTCGACACGACCCCCGCCGCGGTCGAGCCCGGGCTCGCCACCCTCATCAGCGTGGCGGTGCCGGCGCTGGTGGGCAACCTGCTGGGCGACGCGCTGACCTTCGACCTGTCGGGCATCACCATCACCACCATCGACGCGGGCCCTGTGGGCAACCACGGCGCCCTCTACCTTGAGCTTGACCCCTCGGGCTTCAGCCTCTGAGCGGTGGACCCGGGGGGGCGCGCCCGACTGGCGCGGCCCCCGCCGGGCGTCGATCTCCTCCCGCGACCTTTTGGAGTCCCCTGTGGATCACAGCGACTGGAGCAGCATCTCCCCCCTCATCAGCCGGATGGACACCACGGGTCGGACCGTGCGGGTCACCTTCCGCTGCGCTGTGACCGGAGAGGAGCAGGTGGCCCAGGCCAACATCCCGATGGAGGACGGCGTGGGCGCGCGGGTGGGTCGCACTGTGCAGCGCAGCCTCCTCTACAGCGTGCAGGGCGCGATCTCGAGCGCCATCCGCTCCGCCTTTGGGCACGGGATGGTCGGCCGCATCGCCGGTGACGCGGCCTACGGGCTGATGTCCGAGGCCACCCGCAGCTCGGGCGCGACCGTCGGCGCGCTGTCCCAGGCCGACAAGCAGCGCGGGGCCGAGCTGGCCTTCGCGACCGTCCGCCACCGCTTCGCCTGGGATCCGGGCCGGGGCGGCTGGGTCTCGGCCAAGGTCGCCCAAGAGGTGCTCGGCGCGTTTGAGCTGCGGCTGCAGCAGCACGCCCCGAGCCACCCCTACGACCGGCTGATCATGGCCCGCATGCTCGTCGAGGTCGCCCGCGCCGACGGCCGCCTCGCCGAGACCGAGCAGGACTGGCTCGGCGACTCCATCAGCGCCGACGTCGGCTCGGTGGCCGAGCTGGCCGCCCGCCCGGTGCTCACCGCCGCCGAGCTGGGCGCCTGCTCGCCGGGCGCGGTGCGCGAGACCCTGCTGATGATGGCCTGGACGATGGCCCTGCTCGACGAGGACCTGCAGGCCAGCGAGAAGAGCCTGCTCGACCGCTTCGCCCAGGGGCTCGGCCTGCACGCGGCCAAGGCCGAAGAGGCCAAGCGGATGGCCCAGAACTACATCCTCGACAACGCGATGGAGCGCATGCTGACCTGGGGCGGCCACGACAGCCACGCCCGCGGCCAGGTCGAAGAGCTCGCCCGCCGCCTCGGGATGAGCGCCCAGCAGGGCCAAGAGGCCGAGGCCCGAGCCCTGCGGCGCATGTCGACCCGCCGCTGAGCGGGGCAAGCGAGGACCAGCGGTGCAGGACCTCGATCTCGTCGTCATCGGCGCGGGCGTCATCGGCCTCTGCGCCGCCGAGGCCGCGCTGCGGGCCCGCCCGGGCCTGCGCCTCGCCCTGGTCGACCCGCGCCCGCCGGGCCACGACCGCGGGGCCAGCCACGGCGGCGAGCGCATCATCCGGGCGACCTACGCCGACCCGGCCCTGGTGGCCGACACCCTGCGCTGCCGCGCCGAGCACTGGCCGGCGCTCGAGGCGCTGCTCGGCCAGCCGCTGATCACGCCCGGCCCGGCGGTGTTCTGGGGCCCCGAGGACGGCCCCTTGCCCGCCTACGCGGCGGCGGTGGCCGCGGCCGGCGCGCCGATCGAGGCCCTCTCGGCGGCCGAGGCCCGGCGCCGCTGCCCGTCGATGACCTTTGCTGGCGCCGAGCGGGTGCTCTGGGATCACGCGGCGGGCGTCATTCACGCCGATGTGGCCGTCGCCGGCCTCGCCGCGCGCGTCGCGCGCCTCGGCGGCCAGCGGATCCACGCCCCGGCCCTGGGCCTCGCCCCCGACCCGGTCGGCTTGCGGGTCGACACCGCGGCGGGCCCCCTGCGCGCCGCCGCCGGCCTGCTCTGCCTCGGCGGCTGGCTCGGCGGCCTGCGCCCCGCGTCGGCCCCCGTCGCCGTCCCGGTGCGCCAGCACGTCGGCTTCTGGTCGATGGACGTCGGGCCAGGGCGCAGCTCCGCCTGGGTCCACCTGGGGCGCGACGCGCTGCACTACGGCCTGCCCGCCCGCGGCGGCGGGCTCATGAAGGCGGCCCTGCACGCCACCGGCGCCGGCCGCCCGCCCGACGCCCCCGACGCCCCCTGCGCGCCCGACCCCGCGGCCCTCGCTGCGGTCGAGGACCACCTGCGCGCCTGGTTCGCGCCGGGCCCGGGCCCGCTGCGCCGCGCCGAGGTCTGCCTCTACGCCAATGCCCCGGGCGACGCTTTTTTCGTCGAGCCCCTGCCCGAGCTGCCCGCCGCCCTGCAGGTCGCCGCCTGCAGCGGCCACGCGTTCAAGCTCGCGCCGCTGGTGGGCGCGCGGGCGGC
>JBJONS010000332.1:0-6815 GCA_046051725.1 Pseudomonadota bacterium
CACCGCCCGGCGCGGCCGGGGGACGAAGGGGAGCGCGGCCGACAGGCCGCGGACGGCGCTACCAGGCCCACCAGAGGTTGAGATCGAGCTTGGGCAGCACGTCGGGGAAGGGGATCGGGTCTTGTTTGGCGGTGATCAGCGCGGCGTTGAGCCGGTCGCCGAAGGTCGGCGCGTAGCGCAGCCCGCCGCCGGCGCTGATCCGGAACTTCTCGAAGCCGTAGGTCCACAGGTAGCCGAGCTCGGCCTCGGGGTTGCCCCCGGTCAGGGCCGGGCCGCCGTTGACCGCCAGCGCGTAGCGGCGGATCCGCCGGTCGGACACCACGTGGTCAAAGCTCGCGCTCGCCGGAAGGGTGCGCCACGCGGTGATCTCGGTGCCGTTCTGGGCTGCGTTGGGCACCGAGAGCCTGCCCGCGCCGAAGCCGAGGCCAAAATTGAGGCGGTTGTACTCACCCGACCCGAGCGTGTATTGGGCCAGCGCCGTGCCGCTGCGTTGGTTGAAGGACCAAGACGAGTCGGTGGAGACCGTGATCGAGGCCGCGCTGTTCCCCTCGGCCCACACGGTGTACTCGAGTCCCGCCACCGGCCCGCCGATGCTCGGAAGGATGGCCACGTCGAGCTGCAGCGTGTCGGTGAGCCCGAAGTGCGACTGGGTCGACAGGCGGATCTGCTTGCGGCCGTCGGGCAGCACGTGCGCGGTGCCGAAGAGCTCGCCGCTCTGGACGGGGGTGTAGGGGTCCGCGGGGCCGGTCGGGCCGGTCTGGGCCCAGGCGGCGCCGATCAGCAGGGCGAGGGAGGGGGTCATCTGCGCTCCGGCGGAGTGCGGGCCGGCGGGGGCCCTTGGGTGGGGTGGGGTCGGTGCGTCTCGTGCGGAACCGGCTCAAAAGCTCCAGCCGAGGCCGATCCCGGTGGCGACCCACGGCAACGCGAAGGCTTTTTCGAGCTGGGCCTCGGCGCTGCCGACCTCCGCGCCGTCCACCGTCGCGGTGGTGGTGCCCTGGGCCTGCGCCTGGGT
Organism: Pseudomonadota bacterium; assembly: GCA_046051725.1. Lineage (GTDB taxonomy): Bacteria > Myxococcota_A > UBA796 > UBA796 > UBA2385 > JAEUKK01. Next base: position 1,013 of record JBJONS010000332.1, read on the forward strand.
CAGGAACGGGCCCGCGCCGAGGCGGAGGTCGAGGGTGAAGCCCGACCTCCAGCTGTACTTGTACCCGGTCATGAGCAGCGGGGTGACGCCGATCAGCTGCGCGTCCGCTTCTGTCCGCACCGCGGCGCTCGACTGCACGGCCACGGTCGTCGCCATGCGCACGCCCTTGACGTTCAGGCCCAGGCGAAAGCCCTTGTAAAACCGCTGGTTTGGGTGCCAGGACGCCCCGAGCTCACCCGACAAGAACCCGATCGGCGCGGTGAGCTGGGCCTCGTCGATCCGGTGGGTCGCGAGCTTGAGGAACAGCGGGCTGTAGCGGCCGGCGGTCAGCCCGGCGTCGAGCGACCACGCCGGCGCCAGCTTGTGTTGGTAGGCGAGGTCGGCGGCCGGCCACGACAGCCGCACCGGTCGGAGCAGCAGGCTGTGCTCAAAACGGCGGGCCTTGTGTCCCGGTCCCGGCTTCTTGGCCGGCCCCTTGCCGCCGGTCGGCTTGGCGCCGGTTGGCTTCGCGCCGCCTGCTTTGCCTCCGCCCGCTTTGCCGCCACCCGCGCTTGAACCGCCGCCGCCCGGCGCCCGCGCCGGGGCCAGGGCCTCGGCCTCCTGCCCATCCCCCGGCCCGGCCTGCGCGCGAGGAGCGATCGCCGTGCCCACGAGGATGGCGCACAGCGCGCCCATCTGGCGCAGCGCAGGGGCGAGGGCGGGGCTCACATGTTCCTCCGGTACTGGCCGCCGACCGCGTAGAGGGCGCGGCTGACCTGGCCCAGCGTGGCGACCTTGGTCACCTCCATCAGCGCGGCGAAGGTGTTGCCGCCGGCCAGCGCGACCTGCTGCAGCGCGGCCAGCCGGCGCTCGACCTCCTCCGCCGCGGCGGCCTGGCGCGCGTCCCGGTTGGCGATGGCCCGCTCGCGCTCCTCCATCGTCGACCGGATGACCTCGGCCGGGGTGATGGTCGGCGATCCCTTGGGATCGAGGAAGGTGTTCACGCCGATGATCGGCAGCTCGCCGGTGTGCTTTTGGGTCTCGTAGAGCAGCGACTCGTCTTGGATCTTCCCGCGCTGGTACATGCGCTCCATCGCGCCCAACACACCGCCCCGGTCGCTGATCCGGCGGAACTCGGCCAGCACCGCGGCCTCGACCAGCTCGGTGAGCTCTTCGATGATGAAGCTGCCCTGAAGGGGGTTCTCATTCTTGTTGAGCCCCAGCTCTTTGTTGATGATGAGCTGGATGGCGAGGGCCCGGCGCACGCTCTCTTCGGTCGGCGTGGTGATGGCCTCGTCGTAGGCGTTGGTGTGCAGCGAGTTGCAGGTGTCGTACAGCGCGTAGAGGGCCTGCAAGGTCGTGCGGATGTCGTTGAACGCGATCTCTTGGGCGTGCAGCGAGCGGCCGCTGGTTTGGATGTGGTACTTGAGCTTCTGGCTGCGCTCGTCGCCGCCGTAGCGGTGCTTGATGGCCTTGGCCCAGATCTTCCGGGCCACGCGGCCGATGACCGCGTACTCGGGATCCATCCCGTTGCTGAAGAAGAAGCTGAGGTTGGGGGCGAAGTCGTCGATCTTCAGCCCGCGGCTCAGGTAGTACTCGACGAAGGTGAAGCCGTTCGCCAGGGTGAACGCCAGCTGCGTGATCGGGTTCGCGCCCGCCTCAGCGATGTGGTAGCCGCTGATGCTCACCGAGTAGAAGTTGTTGACGTCGTTCTCGACGAACCAGGCCTGGATGTCGCCCATCATCCGCAGGGCGAACTCGGTCGAGAAGATGCAGGTGTTCTGGGCCTGGTCTTCCTTGAGGATGTCGGCCTGGACGGTGCCCCGGACCGCCCGCAGGGTCTCGGCCCGCAGGCGCGCGTAGACCTCGGGCGGCACCACCTCGTCGCCGCTGACCCCGAGCAGGCGCAGGCCCAGGCCGTCGTTGCCCTCGGGCAGGGCGCCCGCGTAGGCGGGGCGCTCGAGGCCCAGCGCGGCGTACTTGGCGGTGATCTGCGCGTCGATGGTCTCAGCGAGGCCGTTCTCGACGATCCAGCGCTCGCAGGCCTGGTCGATGGCGGCGTTGAGGTAAAAGCCCAACACAATTGGCGCCGGCCCGTTGATCGTCATCGAGACGCTGGTCGCCGGGTGGGCGAGGTCAAAGCCCGAGTACAGGCGCTTGGCGTCGTCGAGGTTGGCGACGCTGACGCCGCTGTTGCCGATCTTGCCGAAGATGTCGGGGCGGTGGTCGGGGTCCTCGCCGTACAGCGTCACCGAGTCGAAGGCGGTCGAGAGGCGCCGGGCCGGCATCCCGCGGGAGAGGAAGTGGAAGCGGCGGTTTGTGCGCTCGGGGCCGCCTTCGCCGGCGAACATGCGGGCGGGATCTTCGCCGGCCCGCCGCAGCGGGAAGACGCCCGCGGCGTAGGGGAAGCTGCCCGGCAGGTTCTCTTGGCCCAGCCAAACCAACAGATCGCCCCAGTCGTGGAAGCGCGGCAGGCTGACCTTCGGGATCGCGGACCCTGAGAGGCTTTTGGTCGTCAGCGGCTGCTCGATGCGCTTGCCCCGGACCGTGTAGGCGAGCACGCCGCTGCGGTAGGCCTCGGCCAGCGCGGGCCAGGCGGCCAGCGCCTTCTTGTGGGCCGGCGACAGCTGCTCGCGCAGCGCGTCAAAGCGGGCGATCAGGGCCGCGGACGCCGGGTCATCGGCGGTCGGCAGCCCGGCGGTGAGCAGGGCAGGGGAGGCGGGGCCGGCCTCGCCGCGCAGCAGGCGCACGACGCCGGCGAGCTGGTAGAGGCCGCGGGCCAGCTCGGCCTGGGCGAGCAGCTCTCGGTTGTAATTGTCGATGCCGTCGGCGATGTCGGCGAGGTAGCGCACCCGCGCCCCGGGGATGATCGGCGCGCGGTCGCGGGCGGCGCCGGGCACGAGGTCCGAGCGCAGCGGCGCGCCGGTCTTGTCGACCAGCAGGTCCATCAGGCGCCGGTAGAGCGCGTCGGTGCCCGGGTCGGCGAACTGGCTGGCGACGGTGCCGACCACCGGCAGGGCCTCGTCGCTGAGCTCCCAGGCGTTGCGGTTGCGGCGCACCTGCTTGCGCACGTCGCGCAGGGCGTCCTCGCTGCCTGGCTTGTCGAACTTGTTGATCGAGACCAGGTCGGCGAAGTCGAGCATGTCGATCTTCTCGAGCTGGGTCGCGGCGCCGTACTCGCAGGTCATCACGTAGAGCGAAGCGTCGCTGTGCTCGATGATCTCGGTGTCGGACTGCCCGATGCCGCTGGTCTCGACGATGATCAGGTCAAAACCCGCCGCTTTGCACAAATCAATGGCGTCTTGGACGTGGGCGCTGAGCGCGAGGTTGGCCTGGCGGGTGGCGAGGCTGCGCATGTAGATCCGCGCGTCGCCGACGGTGTTCATGCGGATGCGGTCGCCGAGCAGCGCGCCGCCGGTGCGCTTGCGGCTGGGGTCGACGCTGAGCACGGCCACGGTCTTGCCGGGCTGGTCGCGCAGGTAGCGGCGCAGCAGCTCGTCGACGAGCGAGCTCTTGCCGGCGCCGCCGGTGCCGGTGATGCCGAGCACGGGGATGGTGCGCCCGTGCGCCGCCCGCAGCGCGCCGACCCGCTCGCGCACGGTCACCCGGGCCTCGGGGTGGGTCTCGACCACGGTGATGAGCGCGGCCAGGGCCCGCGGGTCGCGCGCGGTCAGCGCGTCCCAGGTGCGCGGATCGACCTCAGCGCCGCGCTTCTCGACGTCGCAGCGGCCGAGCAGATCCAAGATCATGCCCTGGAGGCCCATCGCCCGGCCGTCGTCGGGGCTGTAGAGCCGGTCGACGCCATAGGCGTGCAGCTCGTCGATCTCGCTCGGGAGGATGGTGCCGCCGCCGCCGCCGAAGACCTTGATGTCTTCGCCGCTCGCCCGGATGAGGTCGACCATGTACTTGAAGTACTCGACGTGGCCGCCCTGGTAGCTGGTGATGGCGACCGCGTGCGCGTCTTCTTGGATGGCGCAGTCGACGATCTCGCGCACCGAGCGGTTGTGGCCGAGGTGGATGACCTCGGCGCCCGCCTGCTGCAGGATGCGCCGCATGATGTTGATGGCCGCGTCGTGGCCGTCGAACAAGCTGGCGGCGGTGACGATGCGGACGGGGTGGCGCAGGGCGCGGCCGGACGGCGCGTCGGTCGTGGCGGGCAAGCGGGCTCCTCGGGCGGGGCCCAGACCCCGGCAGAGGGGCCCAAAGCGCCGCGGCGGGCGGGGAGCGCGAGCCTATCGCGGGCGGGCGGCCGCTGCCTGACTCAGCGCGGAATGACGCCAATCACGCGAAAGTCGCAGTCGATGGGGCCGAGGTGGCCCGGCTTGGACTGGAAGTGCAGCGCCACGATGTCGTCGAGCCGCAGCGGCGGCGGCTTGCCCCAGGTCGCGATGAGCTTGTCGAAGCGCAGCTCTTGGCGGCGCCACTGGCCGCTGCCGTCACAGCGCACCCCGCCGCCGAAGTGGGCGGCGCGCTCATCGCCGCACTGCAGCAGCTCTTGCTCGCGCATCACCAGCTCGGCCCGCAGGTCGACCGACCGCCCGCTCGACCGGGTCTCGAGGATGAGGCCGGCGCTGTCGGCGAAGTTGCCGTCGCGCAGGCGCACGCCCATGCCGGCGAAGGGGTAGGCCGCGCCAGGGACGAGGTTCGCCTCCCACCCGATGGCGCAGCGGCTGATGTCGGTGTCGTCAAAGGCGAGGACCTCGAGGATGCTCTCGCTGGCGCCGATCTCGCAGCCCTTGATGACCGAGCCCGGGTTGTCTTTGTCGGAGTAGGTGTACCAGGCCGCCATGAACCGGGGGCTGAGCTCAGGCGGGGCGGCCTGGCAGCGCACGGTCGGAGCCCGGGTGCCCGGCGGATCGTTGGCGTACTGGGCCAGCTCTTCTTCGGGATCGGGCGGCGCGGTGGGCCCGCTCGGGCGGCCCGTCGACGCGGCCGGCGCCTCGGCCTCGGTCGAAGCGGCGCCTGAAGAAGAAGAGGAGCCGTCGGCGGGCGCGGGTGCTGCACCGGGGCTCGCCGCCGCGGCCGCGGCCCGTCGGCCACGCGCGCCCCCCTGGGGCGTGTCGGCGCCGCCCGGGTCGCAGGCGCCGAGGGACAGCGCGGTGATCACGAGCCCGAGGCCCAGCACCGCGGGCGAGGGGAGGGAGGCTGAGGGGAGGTGGGGCATCTCTGAACTCCGGCGGGGGGAGGCTAACACCCACGCGGTCCGCGCGCGCAGAGCCCAGCGGGTCATCCGGTTGATCTTGCGCGCTGGAGCGGACGGAGCCGACATTGGCCGTCGGCGGTCGCCACCGCGAGGCCGTCGGCGCGCCGCAGCAGCGCGACGTTCCCGGCCTCGCCGAGCGGGCCCAGCGGCTGGACCGCCCAGCCCAGCGCGTCGCGGCAGAGCAGCGCGGCGCCGTGGCTGGCGTGGGCGAGCAGGCAGCCCTCGGCGCCGGACCCGACCGGCGTGACGTCCAAGACAGCGTAGCTGCCGTCAATCACCGCGATGGTGCGGGCCTCCCGCAGCTCCGGCCCGTCCAGCAGCCGCAGGCGGGCGATCGCCCGCTGGCCGTACTCCGCGTGCCAGCCGTCGCCGACGATGACCTCCTCGGCGTCGTCTTCGTCGAGGTTCGCCGCGGTCAGCGCGCGCACGCCGCGCAGCGAGGGCAGCCGCTCTTCTTGGCCGTCGGGGCGGACCAGGCGCAGATCACCGTCGCTGCGCGGCTCCTCGCCGTAGAGCCTGCCGATGACCCGCCGCCCGTCGGCCAGGGGCGCTTGGCGCATCCCCATGTGGGCCCGCTGGGGAGCCTCGAGGCCGCGCGGCGACCAGAAGCCGCCGACGACG
>JBJONS010000333.1:0-2514 GCA_046051725.1 Pseudomonadota bacterium
CACCGCCCCCGCGCTGGGGAACCCCGTGCTGCTGGCGACCAGCCCCGACGGCTTTTTGCGCGAGGCGGTGCGCCGCGGGCGCAGCGGGACCCCCATGCCCGCCTTCGCCGACAGGCTGAGCGCACAGCAGATTGATGACGTGGTGGTCTTTCTCCGCAGCCGCGCCGCCGGCTGGACCGCGCCGGCGCCCGTGGTGGTGCGGCCCCCGCCGCCGAGCCAAGCGGTGCGCAACTCCACGGCGCCGCCGGCCGCGCTGCAGCCCCGCGACGACCGCTTCGTGAGCGCCGAGTCCGTCGGGCGCGCCCTCGCCGAGGGCAAGCGGCTGGTGCTGCTCGACGCCCGCCCCCTGTCGGATTGGCAGCGGGGCCACCTGCCCGGCGCGCTGCCTGTGCCCTTCTATGACGGCGTGGACGCCATCCTGCCCCACCTGCCCCGCGACGGCACGCCGGTGGTCGCCTACTGCGCCTGCCCGCACGCGGCCTCGGGCCAAGTGGTGGACGCGCTGCGCAAGGCGGGAGTCAACGCCGCCTACATCCTCGATGAAGGCGTGCTGGTCTGGGCCGCGCGGGGCTTGCCGATGGCCATCGGCGGCGACGGCGGGTGAGCGAAGGACACCGGTGTCTGCACCTGAGAACACCCCCGCTCAGCCACAGCAGACCACCGTGACCGTGGCCTCGACCTCAGCGAGGGGCGCGCCGGCGGCGTCGGCCAGCGCCGCGCGCACGCGCACCTGGTGCTCAAGCACCTGATCATCGCTGTCGACGTCAAAGATGAGCAGGTCGCCCACCCGATCCCAGCCGCCGTCGGCGCCGGGCACGACGTTGCGGTCGCTGAGCAGCAGGGTGTTGGCGTAGGTGTTCACCGCGCCGGTGGCGACGTCGATGCCCTGCCACTGCAGCTGCAGGCCCGCGGGGGCGAGGCCGACGACCCGCAGCGCGGGCTCGATGTGCCAGCCACCCTGGGGCCCATAGACCAGCCCCGCCTCGTCGGTCAGCGGCGCGAAGGCGGTGCGGCCAAGGCCGAGGGTCAGGGTGGGCGCGGAGCCACCGCCGCCGGCGCCATCTGCCCCATCGGCCCCGTCAGCCGCGCCGTCGATGCCGTCGGTATCGGCGTCAGCGGCGCTGTCTTCGCCAGCGGCGTCGGCGCCCGCGCCGCCTTTGCCGGCCGCGCAGCCGGCCAGCAGGGCGAGGGCGAGGCGCAGGGCGGCGGCGGGCGCGGGCGAGGTCAAGGGGTCCATTGCAACTCCGTCGCATCTGGATAACCGGCGGACATGCACCCTGCACGCCGCACCTGCCCCTGCGCCCCGCGCGCCGCCCTCTGCACCCCGATCACCGCGCCGGCGGCGCCTCGGGCCCCGCGCCCGGCGGCCGCCGTCCTCGGCGCGCTGCTCTCGCTCGGCGCCTGCGCCCCGGCGCCGAAGGGCGCCGCCGACGCCGATGGCCAGCCGACCGACAGCGGCGGCGGGGTCGACTCGGGCGGGGCCGCGCTGGGGGCGCCCGAGGCGCCCGCGGGCCGCCTCAAGATCGAAGAGCTGTTCTACAGCGGCTCGCCGGGCCCCGAGGGCGAACACCTGCACACCTTCTCAGACCAGTTCACCGATCTGCGCAACGACAGCGACGCGCCGGTGCTGCTCGATGGGCTGTGCATCGGCGACGCGTTGGGTCCGGCCGGCGAGATCAACCCAGGAACGTTGCCCTCGACGCTCGCTGATCGATACCCCGACGCCGCGGTGCTCGGCAACGTGTGGTGCCTGCCCGCCGCCGACGCCGGCCGCACCCTCGAGCCCGGGCAGACCCTGCTCATCGTGCAGGACGGCCTCAACCACCAGCCCCTCTCTCCGTTCGATCACAGCGGCGCCGACTACGAGACCCACAACCAGCGGTCCGACGAGGGCGACGAAGACAGCCCGACGGTCACCAACCTCGACCGGGTCTTGTTCACCGGGGGCTACGACTGGCTGATCACGGTCTTTGGCCCCAGCGTGGTCATCTTCGTACAACCCGCCGACGAGCCGCTCACGACCGCGCGCATCGCCGGGGCTGACGCCGCCCTGGTCCCGCTCGCCTGGGTGGTCGACGCGGTCAACGCGGTGATGGACGCCGACAGCCTCGACTACCGCCGGCTGCCGCCCACCCTCGACGCCGGGGCGGGCTGGGTCTCGGGCACCTACACCGGCGAGAGCCTGCGGCGGCGGGCAGACGCCGAGGGCAAGCTGCAAGACACCGACGACAGCGGCGCCGATCTGGTGGTCGAGGTGGCCCCGCAGCCCGGACGCTGAGGTCCGCGCGGGCCGGCGCGTCGGCCCCGGGCGCCGCCTCGCGCGCGCCAGACCGGACAGAGGGCCGCGGCACGCGGGTCGGCGCAGCCGACCGAGGCGCGGGCCCGCGCCGAGCCCGGCGGAGGGTCGCCGCCGGCGCCCGCGCCGGCGGGGCGCCCGGCCCCGGTGGTGGAGAACACCGCAGCGCAGGTCAATTGCGGCGGCGCGACCCAGCCCTGCCCGCGGGTGGATAGGCC
>JBJONS010000334.1:0-5280 GCA_046051725.1 Pseudomonadota bacterium
TCGACCCGACCGGCTCGCCCGAGGCCCAAGAAGAGGCCCGCCGCTTCGGCATCGAGCCCATCCAGTACCGCTTCCGCAGCGCCGCGGTCACCGAGATGAAGCAGGTGTGGATGGGCGTGGCGCTGGTCTACGGCGACCGCCAAGACGCCCTGCCCGCGGTCACTGTGCTCGAGACGCTCGAGTACGACCTGGCCCGGGCGCTCAAGCACCTCGTGTCCGAAGACGGTCCCCGCACCATCGGCTGGAGCGTCTCGTTCGAAGAGCCCAACCTCTTCGCCGGCGGCCAGACCCCGCTCGAGCGGATCCGGGCGACGCTGGCCGAAGAGTACGTGCTCAAGCCGGTCGAGCTCGGCGGTGCGGGCGGCGTGCCCGAGGACGTCGACGTGCTCTACGTGGTCGGCCCGCAGAAGCCGGTCAGCGAGCGGGCCCAGTACCAGATCGACCAGCACCTGATGCGGGGCGGCGCGCTGGCGGTCTTTTTGACCAACACCAAGCCAGATCTGCGCACGCTCAAGCCCCAGGCGGTCTACCACGGGCTCGACGGCCTGGTCGGCGCCTATGGCGTGCAGCTGAACCGCGACCTGGTCGTCGATCGCGCGCGCAACGGCATGATGAACTTCCCGGTGCGCCAGGGCAAGCAGGTGGTCAGCGTGCCGCTGAACTACCCGCTGATCCCCAAGGCGGTCGACCTGCACAAGCAGCACCCCTCTGTGCGCGGCCTCAACGAGATGCTGTTCCCCTTCGTGAGCTCGCTGACCCTGGCGGATCGCACCGATGGCGTCGAGGTCAGCGTGCTGGCCGCCAGCTCGGCCGACAGCAGCGGGCGGATCCGCGGCGTGCAGACGCTCGACCCCGGCGCGTTCCGGGTGGTCGCCCCCGGCGAAGAGCGCGGCAGCCAGCCCCTGCTGGTCGCGCTCTCGGGCAGCTGGCAGAGCGCGTTCGCCGCCCGTGAGGTGCCGCGGCCCGTGATTGACGGCCAGCCCGGCGATCCCGACGATCCGGGCGCGCGCATCCGCGAGGGGGCGCCGGCCCGCCTCGTGGTGGCCGGCTCGGCCGACTTCGTCGCCAACAACATCGCGTTCATGCTGAACCTCACCGACTGGCTGGCCGAGGACGAGGCGCTCATCAACATCCGCACCAAGGCCATGCCCGCCGCGCCGCTCGAGCCCCCGCCGCCCGACCGCGCGCGGCTGTGGCGCCTGCTCAACCTGCTCGGGGGCAGCGCGCTGCTGGGCATCTTCGCCGCTCTGCGCTGGTGGAGCCGCCGCGTGGCGGCCGGGGGTGCCGCGTGAAGCCCGCCCAGAAGACCGGGGCGCTGGCCGCCCTCGCCGCCTTCTTGTTGCTGCTCAACCTCGTCGATCCCGGCGAGCAGGCGCGGGCGGTGGCCGCGCTGCCCACGCTCGCCGCGGTGTCCAAGGACGAGGTGCGCCGGCTCGAGATCTCGAACGCCAGCGAGAAGATCGTGCTCGAGGCCATCAAGGAAGAGGGCGCCACCGGCGAGGCTGAGCCGGTCTGGCACCTGCGGGCCCCGATCACCGGCGACGCCGACCAGGCGGCGGTGCGGGCGCTGCTGCTCGGCTTCCGCAAAGAGCTGCCGCTGGACGTCAAGGTCGACGAGGCCGCCGGCGAGGGGCTGGCCGAGTACGGCCTCGACGCCGGCACGGCGATCGTCGTCGAGCTTTTTGGCGAGGGGCCTGACCCAAAGCTCAGCTTTGTGCTGGGCAAAGACGCGCCGGGCGGCACATCGTTCGTGCGCCTGCCGGGCAGCGACGCGGTCTTTCGGGCCCGGGTCGGCGGCCGGCACCGCTTCGAGCGCCCGGCGGCGGCCTGGCGCAACCGCGTGCTGCTCGGTTTTGTGGCCGACGAGGCCCGCACCGTGCAGCTGCAGCGGCAGGGCGCCGCGCCCTACAGCCTGACCCGGGTCGAGGGCGGCCCGTGGGCCCTGAGCCCGGTGGTCGACTTCCCGGTCGACCAGCAGGCGGTCGAGGCCCTGCTCAAGTCGCTCGGCGCGCTCAAGGCCGGCGAGCTGATGGCGCCCGACTTCGCCGGCGGCTTTGACCCGCCGGCGGCGGTGGTCGAGGTGGGGCTGGCCGACGGGCGCAGCCAGCGCCTCGAGGTGGGCACGGCGGCCGTCGAGGGCGCGGCTTTTGTGCGGGCCAACGGGCAGATCGGCCGGGTGGCCGCCGGGCCGGTCGCGCGGCTGCGCCTCCCGCCCGAGGCCTGGCGCGACCTCACCCTGTTCCGCTTCAGCCGCGATCAGGTCGACACGCTGCGCTTCGCCGCCGGCGACCAAGAGGTGATCCTCCAGCAAGACCTCGCCAGCGGCCTCTGGCGCGCGATCCAGCCCGCCAACGTTGACATTGACGTCAAGCTCGTCTTCTTCGCGGTCAACACGATGGCCGAGCTGCGCGGCGAGCGGCTGCTGTCAGAAGACCCGGCGGCGCTGGGCCTCAGCCCGCCGCGCTTCGCGGTGACCGCGCGCCTGATCGGCGGCGAGGAGCAGACCCTGGCGATCGGGGCGCCCCGCCGCGACGCCGAGGGCAAGGCCGTCTACCCGGTGCGCGGCAGCAACGGCCCCGACGTCATGGAGCTGCGCGAGGCCACGGTGCAGAAGCTGCTGGCCGCCTTTGGCCGCAGCGACGCGGGGCGCTGACCGAGGCTGCGCGCGACCGGCCCCCCAAGGCGCCGCCGGCGACCGTCCCCATGACGCGTGTGAAGCACCCGAGCCCAGGTGTTGGGCCCCGAGCAAGCGAGGTCGGGGGAGCGGCCGCGGCGGCGCGAGGGAGAAGGCGGGGGGCGACCCGAAGGTCGGGCGGGGTCCTGCCATCGGGCGCCCCCCCGGCCTGACCGTTGTAGGGCAGCCACGAAGGGGTGGCGTTTCACCGGATTACAGATTGGCGATTCGACTGGAGGATCGCTGATGATCGGCGAAGCGGCCTGCGCCGGCGCAGGGCCTGGGGACCCGATCCCGCCGCGCCGGACAGGGCCCAGGGGCGCGGGATATGATCGGGCCGGCCCAACCGCGGCCACATCCGCAAGGAGCCCCCGTGTCGACCACCCCCGCGCAGGCCGATCCCACTGCCACCCCGGACCAGGTCCCCGATCAGGGGCCGGTGCACACCCCGGCCAAGTACGCGCTCTTTGGCGTGGTGGCCGTGATCTTCACGGTGGCCGATCAGGCCTCGAAGATCTGGGTGCGGGGCAACCTGGCCGAGCACCGCGACGAGCTGCAGATCATCCCGGGCTTCCTCAGCTTCATCCACGCCGAGAACCCCGGCGCGGCCTTCAGCCTGCTGCGCGACAGCGAGTACCGCCTGCACGTCTTCGGCGCGTTTACCGTGCTGGCCGTGCTGATGATCGGCAACATGGTCCGCACCCTGCCGGCCCGCGAGCGCTTCCTCAACGTCGCCTTCGCGCTGGTGATGAGCGGCGCGGTGGGCAACGCCATCGACCGCGTGGTGCAGGGCACCGTCACCGACTTCATCCGCATGTACACCGAGGCGCCCGGCCTGAAGTCCTGGCTCATCGCCCAGGTGGGCACGGCCGAGTGGCCGACCTACAACATCGCCGACATCGCGATCGTCGTCGGGCTCGCCATGGTGGCCTTCCACTCGCTGGTGCTCGACCGCGAGGGTCAAGCCGCTGCCGCCCCCGCGCCCAGCGCCAGCCCGCCGGCGGCCAGCCCGCCCGCGGCGACCTGAGCCCGGTGCAGGGCGCGGGCGATCCGCCGCTGGCCGGCGTTGAGGCCGCGCCCCCGGGCCTCGGGCGCACCGCGGCGCGCGCCGCGCTGGTCTGCGCGCTGGTGGTGGCGGCCGATCAGGCGAGCAAGAGCTGGATCCGCGGCCAGCCGGCCTTGGTCAAGGGCCTGCGCCCGGTCATCGGCGACTGGCTCTACTGGACCTGGGCCGAGAACCCCGGCGCGGCCTTCGGCATGTTCGCCGAGGCCCAGGGGCGCGGGGCGCTGTTCGCCGTGGTCGGGGTGCTGGCGCTGGGCGGCGGCCTGTGGGCCCTGCGGGCGCTGCGCGGCCAAGTGGCCCTGCTGCCCGAGTTCATCGGGCTGATCGTCGGCGGGGCGGCGGGCAACAGCCTCGACCGGGCGCTGCGCGGCAGCGTGACCGACTTCGTGGTGCTGCGGGCGCCGGCCGGGGCGCTGCGCGACGGGCTGCAGGCCCAGCTCGGCGGCTCGACCTGGCCCGCCTTCAACGTGGCCGACGTGGCGATCGTGCTCGCGATGCTCGCGGCGGCGCCGCTGCTGCTCGTGGGCCAGCGCGAGGCCGAGGCGCTGCCCGACGCGCCGCCCCAGCGGGCCCGGCTGGACTGAGCGCCGCGCGCGCCAGCGGTGGCCCCTTGGCTTAGGGGCCGGCGGCGCCGCGTCGACCGGGGCGCCCCACGCCGTGCGCCCACCGGAGCCCCATGCACCCCGTGCTCATCGCCCTTCCCGGCCTGCCCGCGATCTACAGCTACGGCTTCTTTCTGTTCCTCGGGCTGCTGACCGCGTGTTTCGTCGGCGTCTACCTCGCGCACCGCGACAACATCGACACCGACCACATGTTCAACATCGCGATCATGTCGGTGATCACGGGCATCGGCGGCGGTCGGCTCGAGTACGTGCGCACGCATTGGGCCGAGAAGTTCGCCGACGCCCCGATGGACGCCCTCAACCTGCGCGAGGGCGGCTACGTCTTCTACGGCGGCCTGATCTGCGCGGTGGCGGTCGACTTCGCCTACCTGCTCATCCGCAAGGTGCCGATCGGCCGGGTGCTCGACGCGGGCGCGGTGGGCATCCCGATCGGCATCGCCTTTGCGCGCATCGGCTGCTTCTTGGCCGGCTGCTGCTACGGCCAGCCCACCGATCTGCCGTGGGGGGTGCGCTTCCCGGCCGGCGGGCTGCCGCCCAGCGACGTCGACCTGCACCCGACCCAGCTCTACGAGTTCGCGGCGACGGCGACGATGATCGGCCTGCTGCTCGCCTGGAGGCGCGTGCGCCCCATCTATGGCCTCGGGCTGCCGATCTTGGGCGGGCTCTACGGCAGCTGGCGCATCTTCAACGAGAGCCTGCGCGGCGACGGCGAGCGCGGCACGGTGCTCGACGGCCTGATGACCAACGGCCAGATGACCTCGTTGATCTTGATGGGGATCGCCGCGGCGGGCGCGGTGGCCCTCTGGCGGGCCGGCGAGCGCCGGGCCCCGACCGCGGCGGGCTGAGGGCGGGCGCCCTCGGCCCCCCTCCGCACGTCGCCGGGGCCCCGGTCGGCGCTCCGGCCTGCGGCCGGGATCGCC
>JBJONS010000335.1:0-5228 GCA_046051725.1 Pseudomonadota bacterium
GTGATGCTCTTCGCCCTGCTCTACGAGGGGGCGACCAAGTTCAGCGACGTGAACGCCCGCCTGACCATCAAAGAAGAGAGCGGTCAAGAGGTGCTCATCAAGCTCGACAACCCAGACCCTGGGCTGCGCTTCTGCGCCATCGGCACGCTGATCCGCAAGGGTGATCGCATCGAGATCGCCAAAGAAGAGCGCTACTACCCGAGCCACAAGCAGGCCGATGAGCACTTCGGCTTCGGCTTCAATTGGGTGGCTGGGCGAAAATAAGCCGACCGCGCGACCGCAGCCCCGAGGCCCGGGCCCGACCCGGCGGAGTCCCCATGATGCTCCAGCGTGGCCAGCGCGCCCCCCTGCCCGCGACCGCCGCCGGCGCGCCGATCGAGCTGCGCTGCGCGGTCGAGGGGCCGCCGAGCGCCGACCTGCGGCTGCTGCTGCTCTGCCTCGACGCCAGCGACAAGCTGGTCGAAGGGCGGATCATCGAGGCCACGGGCCGCCGCTCGTCCACCGGGATCCAGCCGATCGGCCACCCGCCCGGCTTCGCCCTCGAGCTGGGCCGGCTCGCCCCCGCGGTCGACCGCTTGGTGCTCGTGCTCGCCACCACCGAGGGCGCCCGGGCCCGCGGGGTCTCGGCCCGGGCCATCCGCAGCGGGCGGGCGAGCCTCGTGCAGGGCGGGCAGCCGCTCGTCGAGTATGGCTTCTCGTCGGCCGACTTCGGCGCCGAGGCGGCGCTGCTGCTGCTCCAGCTCTACCGCAAGGACGGCTGGCGGGCCTGGGCCCGCTGCGAGGGCTTCCTCGGCGGCCTGCCCAGCCTCGTCGCCCAGTTCGGCGGCGGCGCGGCTGACCTCGACGGGGGTGGTGGGGTCGCGCCCGCGCCCCGCCCCAGCGGCGGCCCGGGCCCAGAGCCCCACCCCGGCGACGGCCCCCGCCAGAGCCCGGCGCCGGCCGGCCCCCTGCCCCTGCCGCAGGAGTACGCCGGTCGCCAGACCCCGGCGGTGCCCGCCGACCTGACACGGGCGATCGGCGTGGTGGTCGTCGATCTCGGCGACAAGCAGGCGACGGGCACCGGCTGGATGATCGGGCCCGGCGGCCTGCTGCTCACCTGCGCCCACGTCATCGAGGGGGCGCGGGCCCTGCACTTCGTCGGCGAGGGCAGCGAGCAGGCCCGCGAGCTCTCGGTGCTCCAGGTCGACGTCGAGGGAGACCTCGCGCTGCTGCACACCACCGACCACCTCGGCATCCCCGACTGGATGCTGCTGGCCGGCCCGGGCGAGGCCCCCCGCCTCGGCGACGAGGTCGGCCTGCTCGGCTACCCGCTGGGCGGCCAGCTCGGCCACAACCTGACCTACTCCCAAGGCGTCATCAACAGCCTGCGCAAGCGCGAGAACCGCGACGTGCTGCAGCTCGACGCCGGGGCGGCGCCGGGCAGCAGCGGCGGCCCGGTCTTCCGCCGCCGCGACGGGCGCGTGGTCGGCGTGCTGACCAGCGGCCTCGCCGACGGCCCCGGCGGCATGTTGATCAACTTCGCGATCGACGTGCGGCGCTGCTACCAGCTCGGCTGGCTGCGCTGAGCCAGGCCCGGCCTCAGGCCAGGTGGGGCCGAATGGCCGGCACCAGCTGCTCAAAAGTGCGGCCGCTGGCCTTCTCTCCGATCGCGTGCACCTGCCAGCCGCCCCCGTCGCGGTAGAGCCGCAGCATGACCTGGGCGGTGTGGCTGCCGCTGCCCGAGAGCGCGTAGCGGGCGAGCTCGGCGTTGCTGCGGGCGTCGACCAGCCGGCAGGTGGCGTTCTCGATCTGGTCAAAAGACTGGCCGGTGAAGCTGTTCACCACGAAGACGAGGTGCTTGACCTGGGCCGGCACCCGCCCGAGCTCGACGATGATCTGCTCGTCGTCGCCATCCCCGTCGCCGGTGCGGTTGTCGCCGGTGTGCACGATCGCCCCGCACTTGCTCTGCAGCTGGCGGAACCAGATGGTGTCGGTGATGGCGCCGGCGGCGTCAAACATCACGCAGGACGCGTCCAGGTCGATCTCTTGGCTGACCTCTTTGCTGAACATGCCAAAGAAGCCGCCCGACTTCACCTTCTTGGCGTCCCACCCGAGGCCCATGATGACGCGGCTGAGGCCGGCGTCGGCGGACTTCTCGAGCGAGATCTTCTGCCCTTTGGCGAGGCTGATGGCCATGGAACCCTCCTGCGCGGGGCCCGGGCCGGGGCGGCCCTCGGGGCGCGGCCGCGCGCCACCGGCGGCCTATCCCCCTCGGGCGGCCGGCGCGGTCAGCGAAAGACCGCCACCTTGAGGGGCGGCGCGCCGTCGAAACTGGGGAAGTCGGCCTCGCCGTCGATGATCTCGACGTCGCGCACCGGGCGCCCGGCCTTCTCGGCGCAGCGGCGGCAGCGGCCGATCCAGTCGTCGATCGCCACCCCCGGCGCGTGGTTGGTGGCGAGCAGGGCCCCGCCCTCGGCGAGGGCCGACCAGGCCGGCTTGAACAGGCTCGGGTAGTCCTCGACGATGTCGACGGTGCCCCAGGGCGAGCGGGCCAGCGTCGGCGGGTCGAGGATGATGAGGTCAAAACGCGCCGGCGCGACCCGCGGCGGGCGGCGGGTCTGTCCGCGGCGGCCGCCCACCGGCAGGCCGGCCATCTGGCGCACCGCGGCGAAGTAGTCGAGCTCGAGGTGCTGCATCGGCAGGCCGTTTCGGGCGCTGTTCTCGCGGCCCACCGCCGTCCAGCGGGCGGCGTGGTCGAGGTTGAGCACCCGCCGGGCCCCGCCCGAGGCCGCGGCCAGCCCGGCGCCACAGGTGTAGGCGAAGGCGTTGAGCACGCTCTTGCCGGCGCTGTTCTGGGCGATCCAGCGCCGGGCGGGGCGCAGGTCGAGGAACAGGAAGGGGTCGATGCCGTCGTGGGCCGCCCGCACGCCGTAGCGCAGGCCGCCCTCGCGCAGCTCGACCAGGGGGCTGGTGGGCAGGGCCTCGCCGCGGGTGCGCCAAAACACCGCGCCGAGCGCGTCCTCGACCGCGGCGCGCTCGGCCGCGCTCGGCGGGTCGAACCAGATCTGGGCGAGGAGGAGCGGGCCGTAGCGGTCGATGCTCAGGCCCGGTCGCCCCTCGGCCACCCCGTGGAAGATCCGCCAGGCGTCGGTGTCCTCGGCTTCGAGCTGGGCGCGGAGGGGGGCCCGGCGGGCGGTGGCCTCGGCGAGGGCGGCGGACAGGGGCTGCAGCGGGGCGGTCATCGGGAGCGATAACGCCAGCGCGCCGGGCGGGCCGCTTAGGGTCCCGGCTTGAGCGTGCGCACGACGCGGAAGCCGACGAAGGGGTCGCGGACCTCGGGCGCGACCGCCGACCGCCGGCTGACCCGGGCCAGGGCGGCCTCGGCCGCCGCCGAGCCGCCGCGCACCACCCGGCGCTCGCCCGCCTCGGGCCCCTGGGGGGACTCTTTGGGGGCCTCGGCGTAGGCGTCGGGGGCGTACCAGTCGTTGCACCACTCCCACACGTTGCCGGACATATCGTACAGACCATACCCGTTGGCCCGGCGCATGCGCACGCGCCGGGTCTTGCCCTGGGCGGTCTCGATGGTCCAGGCGCAGTCTTTGGCCTCGTCGGCGCCGGCGTAAAGCTGGCGCTCGGGCCCCATCGCCGCGGCCTCCCACTCGGCCTCGGTGGGCAGGCGCCAGCCGCTGGCCTCGCGGCGGCAGCGGGCGAGGCCCGCGCCCTCGTCGATGAGGTAGGCCTCGCGCAGGCCGTGGATCTGCGACAGGGCGTTGCAGAAGCGCGCCGCCTCGAGCCACGACACGCGCTCGACCGGGCGCCGCAGATCGACCTGGGCGGAGGGGTTGTGGCCGATGACCGCCGCGTAGAGGCCCTGGGTGACCGGGGTCTCGGCCACGAGCAAGGGGTGGGGCAGCACCACCACCCGCATCGGCAGCTCATCGGGCCGCTCTGCGCTGCCGCGCATGCGCGGGCCGGCGGGCACGGTGCGGGTCAGCACCGACCCGCGGCCGTCGAGGTGGGCCAAGCCGAAGGGTTCAAGCCACAGCGGCAGGGTGCCCGCCTCTTCGGGGTGGGCGGCGGCGGCGCGGCGCATCGCCGGCAGCTCGGCATCGAGCACGAGCAGCTCGCCCTCGATCAAGGCGAGGTCGGCCTCAGACGAGGCGGCGCCGTGGGCCGCGCGGGCGGCCTGCTCTTCGTCGGCGAGCGCCTGCACCGCGGCCTTGTACCCGCCAAAAAGGCGGTCCAGCACGCTGGTCTTGGCTTCGAGGGCCGCGCGGCGGTCGGCGATGGGGGCCAGCGCGGCCTGCAGCGCCGCCTCGCGGGCGGCGGCGGCGGCGGCGGCGGCCTCGAGCTGGGCGCGCAGGCGGGCGGCGCGCTCCTCGGCCTGCAGCAGCCGCAGGCGGGCGGTCCGGGCCTCGGCCCGCGCCCGCGGGTCGCCCGAGAGGCGGGCGCCCAGCGTGGCGTAGGCCTCACAGACGCAGGGCGGCGGGTCGGCCACCGACACGAGGTGCCGGCAGAGCTCGACCTCGATGAACGCGGTGCGGCGCAGCTCTTCGTCGACCGCCGGGCCGGTGAAGAACTCGAGGAAGGCCTGGGCCACGCCGCGCGCCGGCGCGCCCGCCTCGACCGCCCCCAGCGCGTCGAGCCAGCGGCCGCTGACCTGCTCGCGGCGGGCGGCCTCGCGCTCGAGGCGCAGCGCCCGGGCGTCCCGCGCGGCGGCGACGGCGGGGGTGGGCGCGGCGGGGGCCGCGGGCTGCACGAGCTGCGCGAGGCGGCGGCTGAGCTCGTCGGCCATCGGCGGTGCGCTCCTCCAGTTTTTCGCCTATCGCGGCTGGCGCGCGCGGGCCTTGGCGTGAGGGGCGCGCCGATCGGGGTGCTGGGCGCCCGGGCGGCGCCCCCCAGGGGTCGGCGGCCACCTCCGGGCGCGCCAAGGTCGCGCCCGGGCCGCCTCCGTCGGCTGCGCCGACCGCTGCGCGCCCCGGGGGGCGCCTGGCGCGCGCGAGGCGGGTGTTCAGGCAGACCGAGCTTCCCCCCGCGTCGTCCCCAAGGTCGGTCGCACTGCACGACCGAGGTGTCACCACCGTGACACCACCCGTACCGGGCGGCGTCAGCCCTGGCGATCATCATAACCGGGTGGCAAACAGCAACATGTGCGGCGCCTTCCGACCTTACTTCCCGCGCGAGGACGATCCTTACAAGCAGGAACATCACGAACAGGTCGCGGTTTGTCGATCTAACCCCTGCGCCCG
>JBJONS010000336.1:0-9797 GCA_046051725.1 Pseudomonadota bacterium
CCCTACTGCCCCGCCGGCCCCGCCACCCAGGCCCACTCCGCCGCCTCACCCACCGCCGGCAGCGGGCCGGTCGTGTAGCCGAGGCCGCCCCAGCCCACGAGGCCGGCGCCGAGCGCCTCAAACGGCTGGTCGGCCTCGACCCGCAGGGCGGTGACCCCGCCGGTGGCCGGGTCGACCTCGAGCGCGGTGATGGTCAGCGGGCCGCGGCGGGCCTGGTGGCCGACCGGGACGCCGCCGCGCCGGAAGGCCTGGTCGACCGGGCGCACGCCGATCGGGCCGCCGCGGGGGCGCAGCTCGAGGCTGGCCGGGCCGGTGCGCTCGACGGCGTGGGCGCCCTGGCTGGCCGAGAGCAGGTGCCAGCGGCCGGCCGGCGCGTCGCCCATGACCCGGGCCGCGCCGCGCATGTACATGACCAGGGCCGGGTCCGAGACGCCGACCAAGAGCTGGTCGCCGCCGGCCGCGCCGGGCAGGCCCTCGGCCTGGGCCGCGCGGGCGACGCGCTCGGTCCACCGCACGCCCATGGTGAAGAGCGGCCAGGCCAGCGCCGCCCAGCCGACGTGCACGGCCACGATGGGCAGCAGCAGCAGGCCGCGCAGGCGCACCAGCGCCGGCTGCGGGGCCGGCAGGGCGAGCTGGCCGCGGCACCAGCGGGCGATGACCGCGACCAGCACGTTCGCGCCGAAGCCGGCGGTCATCAGCAGGCGGTTCTGGGGCAGGGTGCTCAGGCTCGGCAGCAGGCACAGGACGTAGGCCAGGGCGCCGAAGGTGGTCGCCCGGCGCTCGATGAGGCTGAGCTGCGGCCAGGCCCGGCGGGTGAAGACCGCGACCACCACGAGCTGCAGGGCCCCGGTCAGGGCCAGGGCGCCGGCCCGGTCGGGCCGCACCATCACCGCGTCGCCCGAGATGAGGCCGAAGCCGTTGCTGGCGAGGATGGGCAGGGCCTCGGCCGCGCCGCGCAGCCAGGCCAGCGGCTCGTGCAGCGGGTCGCGGTACCAGCCGGTGTGGGCCACCGCCGCGCCCGAGCGAAGCCAGAGCGGCGCCCACAGCGCGCCGGCGGCCGCCGCGGGGGCGAGGGTCCAGAGCCGCGGCGCCCAGCCCCGCCGCAGGCTCAGCGCCAGGGCGAGCACGAGCAGCAGGCCCGCCGCGCCGCCCTCGCCGAAGAAGAGCCCGAGCAGCAGCAGCAGGCCCGCGCCGACGGCGGCGGCGGGCCTGGGCGGCGCGGCCGCGGGGTCGGGCTGGGCGCCGTCGGCGGCGGGCAGGGCGGGCAGCAGCAAGAGCGCCGCGCCGAGCGCGCAGCAGGCCGACCACAGCGCGTTGCGCGAGGCCGACCAGAGCACCGGCACCACGTGCAGGTCGTCGATGGCGAACAGCGCCGCGATGACGAGGCCGAGGCGGCCGAGCCCGAGCCGGCGCATGAGCTGGGCGACCAGCAGCACGAGCAGGCAGTACCAGGCCAGGGTGTGGGCGTGCATGGCCACGGCCCGGGCGGCCAGATCGAGGCCGAGCTGGTCGAGCAGCCCGCGCTCGGCCATGGCGAGGCCGGTGGACAGCGGGCGCCAGAAGCAGAGCGAGACGCCGGGATCGCTGAACCAGGGCAGCAGGCCCTCGGCCTCCATCGCCGCGCGGGCCGCCGGGTCTCCGGGGATGAAGCAGAAGAGCGTGGGCAGGCCCCAGCCGTCGCGCAGGGCCCCGTTGATCGCCGGGCCGGGCGCGCCGCCGAGCACGTTGAGGGCGTCTTGGTGCAGCCAGTCGTCGAGCATCCACGGCGCCGAGAGCGTGGGGCTGGCGACGAGCAGGCCGAGGACCAGGGGGAGGAGCAGCGCGCGCAGCGCCGAGGGGGCGGGCGCTGGCGGAGGCGCGCCCGCGGCGGCGGAGGGCGGGCCGGGCGGGCCAGCGGGGCCCGCAGCGCTCACCGCTCCACCGTGAAGGTGGCCTCGGCCGCCGCGGCCGGCGGGAAGCTGCCCGCCGCCGCGTCCACGCCGCGCAGCTCGTCGAGGAAGGCGTCGACCGCCTCGTTGGTGATGGCGTGGGCCACCGCGGGCTCGAGGTAGGGCGCAAAACAGTCGTCGTAGGTCGGCGCCCAGCCGCAGAGGTCCGAGAAGGTGTAGTGGCCGGCGTCGGGCAGCAGGCCGAGCGCCTTGGGCCGGCCGCCGACCGCGGCGTAGAGCGGCTCGACCTGCCGCTCCATCGTGGTGATCGGGTCGCGCCCGCCGCCGATGACCAGGGTCGGCACCACCGCGCTGGCCAGCGAGGGCTCGAGCACGTCGCGCCCCGCCGGGGTCAGGGGCACGCTGGCCCAGACCCGCCGGTCGGCCACCTCGGCCCGCCCGCCGCGGGCCTCGAGCCCGGCCAAGGTCTGCTCGCAGAGCCAGCGGTCGCGGCCCGGGGCGCCGCAGCTCGCGGCGACGGCCGCGGCCTCCCAGGCCCCGCCGGTCAGGGCCAGGGCTGTGAAGCCGCCAAAACTGTGGCCCAGCACCGCGTAGCCGGCGACCGGGTCGACGCAGCCGGCCAGCGGCCCGTCGGCGCCCGCCTCGGTGTCAAACAGCCAGTCGGCGGCGTCGGCGATGTCGGTGGGCCGGCGGAAGATCAGCTCTTCGAGGCGGTCGTCGTCGAGGTCAAAAAGCGTGTTGCCCACGTGGTCGGGCGCGACCACGATCCAGCCGCGGGACGCGAGGTGCTCGGTCAGGAACACGCTCTGGAAGCGCACCCCGCCGTTGCCGTGCGAGAAGAGCGCCACCGGGCGCGCCCCGTCGCAGCGCGGGGTCGCGTCGTCGAGCGCCGCGCCGGTGACCAGGCCGCCGTACTCGTGCAGGAAGCCCTGGTCCTCGGGGTCGACCGGGTACCAGACCTGGACCGGCAGCTCGAGGCCGTCGCGGCTGGTCAGCGCCGAGGCGTAGGTGCCCACACGGTACGGCCCGGCCGCGCCCGGCGGCTGGTAGGCGGGGCCCTCGTCGACCGCCGCGCCGGTGTCGGCGCCGCCGGCGGCCTTGGCCGGGTCGTCGTCGGCCGCGCAGGCCATCATCAGCGGGAGCAGGGCGAGCGACGCAGCAGCGGTCCTGGACAGCACGGGCACCTCGGGCGGCGACCTTAGCGCACGCGCCGCGGGCCCGGCGCGGGCGGGCGCGGGCTTGACCGGCCGCGCACCGCGGGCAGGTGGAGGCGGGCGCGGGCGCGCCCGGGGTTAGACTGGTCCCGGGGGGAGCCACCGCGCCGCCCCGGCAGGAGGCCGCATGGACCACCACACCCCGCGCCGCGCCCCGGCCCTCGCCGCCGCGGTCGCCCTGCTCTCGCTCGGCCTCGCCGCCGGCGCCCGCGCCCAAGACAGCGGCGGCACCACCGTCGACGAGGGCGCCGACCCGCGCGGCCGCTGGCGCCTCGACATGACCGTGGTGACCGACGCCCACATCCCGGTGCTGGGCACGACCACCGCCAAGGCGCGCACGACCTTCATCCTCGACATCAGCGGCCAGCCCGGCGCCTATGTGGCGACCACCGACCCCTGCCGCCTGCGGGTGTGGAGCAACCGCTCCTTCGCCGCGACCCGCATCCCCCCGGCGTTTGAGGCCGCGCTCAAGAGCCGCAGCGCGCCGCTCGAGACGGGCGCGATCGAGGCCGGCGCCCCGCTCAAGATCGACCTGCGGCCCCAGTACATGGGCTTTGACCCGGCCAAGTCGGGCCGCGCGGTGCCCGAAGACAAGGCGCACCCGGCGGTGATCGACTTTGAGCCCGACGGCGACCCGGGCGGCACCATCCTGCTCGACGCCCCGGTCTTCGGCGAGGTCGAGGTCTACATCATCCAGCGGGCCCACTCGGTGCTCGAGGGCACCTGGACCGGCCCGGCCAGCGCCGGCGGCCGCGCGACCATCCTCGACTACGCCCAGCGCAACATCGGCGCGAGCAACCGGCTGTTCGTCAGCAACCCGAGCATCAAGCCCGACTCGGCGCGCTCGACCTGGAGCATGGTGCGGGTCGACGCGGGCACCACCTGCGGCCAGCTCTCGGGCGGCCACAAGGCGCCGGCCGACGACAAGCAGTACGGCCCCTGAGCCAGCGGAGCGCCCATGATCACCCCCCTCGAGGCCCTCATCCCGCTGGTGGCCATCCTCGCGGTCTTCGGCAGCCCCGTGGCCGTGATCTGGCTGGTGCTGCGCCACCGCCAGCAGATGGCCCGCCTCCAGGTCGAGCAGACCGAGGCCGAGCGCCGGCTCGTCGAGGCCAAGCGGCAGGGCGCCCTGCCCGAGTACATCGACCGCGACGACCCCGTCGCGGTGCGCGCCTACCAGGACGCGCAGGCCGAGCTGGCCCGCACCTCGGGGCGGGCCGCGGCGCTGAGCGGCGCCCGCGCCCGGAGCTGAGCATGGGCCCCGCAGCGCCCACCGCGCCCACCACCACCACCGGCCTGCCCACCGCGGGCCTCGGCCGGGCCTGGGGCCCCTTTGTGCTCATCCCCGGCCTTGGGGGCGCGCCGTACAAGGCCGAGAGCCGCCGGGATGGGGTCGAGCCGGGCAGCCTCGAGCGCTTCACCGTCTGGATCGCCGACGACCCGCGCCCCGAGCCCCACGACCACCCCTGGCCCTTCGTCAGCGCCATCCTGACCGGGGGCTACAGCGAGCGCCGCTTCCGGCGGGGCGCGGACGGGGCCTGGGCCGAGGTCGGCGTCTTCGTGTGGCGGGCCGGGCAGACCCTTGAGGTGCCGGCCGGCGACGCGCACGTGGTCTTTGACGTGCTGCCCGGCACCACCACCCACATGCACATGGGCCCGCTCACCGCCGGCCCGCGGGACTGGGGCCACCTGCTGCCCGGCCCCGATGGCGCCCTGGCCTGGACCCCAGCGGCGGCCAGCCCCGAGTTCTTGGCCCAGCTCGGCGCGCTGAACCAGCGCCCGGCCTAAGGGGCGGTGATCTCCTCCCAGGCCTCGAACCAGTCGGCGCGGCGCCGGTCTTGGCTGGCCGGGCGGGCCCGCGGGCGGGCCCACTCCCGCAGGGCCTTGAGGTGGTCGTCCATGGTGACCGCCAGCGGGATGGTCTCGCGCAGGCAGTCGAGCAGGTGCTCGGTGCGCAGCGCGCTGCCCTCGGCATAGGCGGCGAAGAGCGCGCTGACCACGAGCTGCTCGAGCTCAGCGCCCGAAAAGCGCTCGGTCTCTTCGGCCACGCGGACCAGATCGAAGGCCATCGGGTCCCGCGCCCGCCGCCGCAGGTGGATCTCGAGCACGGCGAGGCGCTCGTGCACGCCGGGCAGGTCGACGAAGAAGATCTCGTCAAAACGGCCCTTCCGCAGCAGCTCGGGCGGCAGGTGGCGGACGTCGTTGGCGGTCGACACCACGAAGACCGGCTTCTGCTTCTCTTGCATCCAGGTCAGGAAGGTGCCGAAGGCCTCGCCGCCGCTGCTGTCCCGGGCGAACCCCTTCTCGATCTCGTCGATCCAGAGCACCGCGGGCGCGAGCGACTCGGCGATCTTGATGGTCTCGCGCAGGCTCTGGCCCTCGGCCACCGCGCCGCCGCCGAAGACCGCGGCCACGTCGAGGCGCAGCAGGGGCAGCCGCCAGAGGTCGGCGACCGCCTTGGCCATCAAGGACTTGCCGCAGCCCTGCACGCCGAGCAGGAAGACCCCCCGCGGCTCGGGCAGGCCAAAGGCGCGCGCCTCGGGGGTGAAGCCGGCGGCCCGCTGCTCGAGCCAGCGCTTGAGGTTGTCCATCCCGCCGACGTCGCCGACGCCGAGCCCGCCCTCCCACAGCTCGAGGTAGCGCGAGTGGCGGATGATGCGCCGCTTCTCCTCGATGAGGGTCCGCAGGTCCTCGTCGCCAAAGCGACCGCCGCTGAGCAGCACCCGGGCGAAGAGGCGCTTGATCTCCTCTTCGGTCAGGCCGAGCGCGCCGCGGACGAAGCGGGCGGCCTGCTCGGGGGCGAGCGGGCGGTCTTGGTGCTTGAGCAGCTGGCTGAGCAGGCGCTGGACCTCGTCGGCGTCGGGCAGCGGCAGGTCGATGGTCACGAGGTCTTTGGCCAGCTCGGTGGGCAGCAGGGGCACCGGCCCGAGCAGCACGACCAGCTGGCGGCGCCCGCCGGCGACCCGGGCCAGATCGCGCAGCAGCCGCACCACGCCGGGCGCGCCGACGTGCGGGTGCAGGTCGCGCAGCAAGAAGAGGCCGGGCTCTTTCTGCTGCAGCAGCCGCACCAAGGCGGCCTCGGGCGCGGTGGTCTGGGGCTGCGGGCCCGGCGGCCCGATCAAGCCGTCGCTGAGGCTCCAGCTCCAGAGGGGGGCGCCGAGCTGCTGGGCCGCCCGCTCGATCAGGCGCTCGGCGCGCAGCTCCTCCCAGCTGAGCAGCTGGACCAGGGGGTAGCGCGAGCGCGCGAGCAGCGCGACCAGCTGGGGGACGTCCATCGGGCCTCCGCCGGCGCGCCGGCTACACGTGGTCGGCGAACTGGTCTTGGTGGTGGTGGAAGACCGAGTAGCCGACCAGCAGCGAGAACACCGCCATCACGGCCACCACCACGAAGTTGTGGGGGTGCGGCAGGGTGTGATCGAGCACGAGCTCGCGGAAGACGCCGACGAGGTGGGCCAGGGGGTTGAGCTGGAGCAGCAGGCCGAAACGCCGGGGATAGGCGTCGGGCGCGTAAAAGACCGGCGTGACGAACATCCAGAGCAGCAGGCCGGCCTTGACGATGTGCACGGTGTCTTTGAAGTAGACGTTGACCGTGGCCAGCAGCAGGCCGGCGCCCAGCACAAAGATGGCCTGCACCAGCAGCATCGGCGGCACGAGCAGCATGTGCCAGCTCAGGCCCTCGCCGGTGAACAGCAGCACCGCGGTGGCCAGCACCCCCATGCGGATGACCTGGTTGAGGACCGCGGCGCAGACGACGTAGCCGGGCAGGGCCACCGCGTGGAAGTTCACCTTCTTGATGAGGTGGCCGTGGTCGGTGATGGCGGTGGTCGCGCGGGTCAGGCCCTCTTGCACCCCGAACCAGGTGACCATGCCCGAGAACAAGAACAGCGCGTAGTGGGACAGGCCGCCATCGGTCGAGCTGAGGTCGCGGTCGGTGCGCAGGCCCAGCACGACGTGAAAGACGAAGGTGTAGGTCGCGAGCTCGAGCAGCGGGGTGACCACGGTCCAAAAGAAGCCGATGCTCGACCCGAGGTACTTCTGCTTCAGATCGTTGAGCACAAAGGCCCAGACCAGCTGGCGGTGCCGCCAGAGCGCGCCGAGGCCCCCGGTCGCGTGCCCCGGCTCCGGCTCGGGCCCGATCTGCCGCACAGGCAGGGCGGGCAGCGGTGCGGCGGCGGGCGAGGGCGACACAGGCAGTCCGCGGTGCGGGGGGAGGAGCAGGGCCACGCGCGGGCGCCCACCAGGCGGAGGCCGGCGCGCCGCCGGCGGCTCAGGGCAAGAAGCGCGCGCGCTCTTCGGGCCGGGGCAGGCGGCAGGCCTCGCGCACGCCGAAGACACGGTAGCGCACCGCCGCCACAAAACGGTAGCCGAGGTCGGTGAGCGCGGCGGGCAGCAGGCCGAGGTGCCGCAGCAGGCCCCACACCCCGCCGATGTGCCCGGCGAGGCGGAAGACCGCGGCCGAGCGCCACCACAGGCGCTCGCCGGCGCCGCCCTGCTCGACGAAGATGACGCTGTCGAGGTCGTGCGGCAGCTCGGGGTGCCGCGCGCGGACCGCCGCGGCGGTCTCGCCCTGCAGCGGGGCAAAACTCAGGCGGCCGGACGGGTCGTGGTCGAGCAGCCACTGCACGGTGTGATCGCAGAGCCCGCAGACCCCGTCGTAGAGCACCAGCCGCGGCGGCAGCGCCGGCCCGCTCACGCCGCCACCTCGCCCGCCGGGGCGTCGGGCAGGGCGCGCAGGGTGCGGCACATCTCTTGGATGAAGGGCACGTGGGGCTCGAGCTCGTCGTGGGTCCAGCGCATGGCCCGCACCACGTCGTGCACGGTCGGCACGAGGTTGACCGGGCTCAGGCGCTTCTCGAGCGCGAAGTAGTAGTGGGCGTAGGGCAGGTTGGCCTTGACGTTGGGGCGGACCACCTGCTGCACCGCCATCCAGCCGAGGCTGCTCGGCTGCGGCGCGAAGCAGTCCAGCGCGAGCACGAAGGGGTTGCGGCGCACGAGCCGGCCCGACATGGCCGCGGTCCACAGCGGGCGGGCGGGCAGGTTGTTGACCAGGCCGCCCTCGGTGAGGCGGGTGATGCCCCACTCGCCGTACAGGCGGTCGAGCAGCTGCTTGGCCCGCGCGTCGTCGCGGATGACGTCGTAGTGGATGACCCCGGTGACCGCCGACGAGAAGCCGGCCGCGTCGAGCACGTCGGCGTCCATGGTCAGCTCGTCGGCGCCGAACACACACTCGCGCAGGGCATCGGGGCGGACCAGCAGCTCGCGCCAGACGTTGGCGAGCCGGGTCAGGCGCCGCAGCTGGGTGTAGCGAAAGACGGCGCCGGGGCTCACGGCGTCGTCCATGAAGTGCTCGTAGTAGCTGAGATCGTGCCGCAGGGCGTCCATGGTGATGCCGGTGGTCACGACCAGCAGCGGGATCTCCATGTCGCGGAAGGTGGTCACCCGGCCGTCCTCGCGCTGAAAAAGGTTGCCGAGCGCCGAGCGCAGGTAGAGCCGCAGCGTGGCCGGGATGCCGTAGCGGCTCTCCATCTCGAGCACGCGGAAGATGTTGTTCCAGCTCAGCTGGCGGGCCGCCGCCACCAAGGTCGCCCCATCAAAAACCTTGTGCCGGGCCCGGAACATCGAGATCAACGACCCCATCGAGGTGCCCGACAGCATCGCCGGCTGCAGGCCCTTGCGGTGCAGCAGGCGGAAGGCGCCGGCGTAGCCGTAGCCGCTGCCGCCGCCGCCGCCCGAGGCGACGCAGAGCTGGCGCTCGGTGACCTCGGCCTCGAGCGCGGCGCGGTCGAGCCCGGTGGTCCGCAGCAGGCGGTCGCGCCACGACCGGGTCTCGCGCACCAGGCCGGGCAGCTCGCGCACCGCGCCCCACAGGGTCGGGTCGCTGCCCTGCAGGTGGGGCTCGAGCGCCGAGACCACCCGCCAGCGCAGCCCGGCCAGGGCCTCGCCCACCGCCACGTCCTGCCCGTCGCTGGCCCGCACCTGACCGAGCTTGGCGAAGTTCAGCACGTAGCGGAGCGCGTCGAGCAGCCCCGGGGTGAGCTCGTCGGGCCGGGCGAGGTGGCGGCGCACGACCTCGGCCTCGAGGTCCTCGAGCGGCTTGCGCGTGGCGAGGGTGGCGGCAGCGTCCAAGGGCACCCCAGGGTGTGCGGCGGCCCGAGGCCCGACCGGGAGAGGGGGCGCCCTAACGCGCCGGCCCGGGCTCGCTCCGCGGGGCGGCCCCGGGTGGGGGCTCCCCGGGCTCCGCGGGTCCGAGGGGCAGCGGGGGCAGGGCGAGGGCGTCGAGCGGATCGGGCGCCCCCTCCGTCGAGAACAGCCCCGCGGTCAGCGCCCCCGGCCGCCCGCCCCGCAGCAAGGTCCAGGCCGGCGGCAGCAGCGCCCGCAGCTCATCGCGCAAGAAGCGCTGGCAGAGCAGGAAGACCACGCCCCGGTCCTCGGGCCCGCGGATGACCCGGCCGGCGGCCTGCACGACCCGGGTGAGGCCCGGCACGAGGTAGGCGTAGCGCCGGCCGGCGCCGAAGCGCTCCTCGTACCAATCGGCCAACAAGCGGCGCTCGGCGGTCGGCGGGGGCAGGCCAGGGCTGACGATCACGGCGCCGATCAGGGCGTCCCCGGGCAGATCGACGCCCTCGGCGAGGCCGCCGCCGAGCACCGCGAGCAGGGCGTGGCGGCCGGGGCCGCGCAGGGCGTCGAGCAGGGC
>JBJONS010000337.1:0-22670 GCA_046051725.1 Pseudomonadota bacterium
AGCGGGCGCGGGCGCGCTGGCCCTGCGCCAGACCGACGCCCTGCTCGACGCGGCCCCGGGGCCGATGGTGAGCGCGCGGGGCCAGGCCGAGGTCGCGGCGCTGCTGCGGGCGGCCGGCGCGGAGCGGGTGGTGCTCTGCGACTACGAGGCCTGGGGGAGCCTCGACCCGCTGGTGCCCGAGCTCAGGCTGCGCCACGCCTGGCCCGCTGCGGCGGTGGCCGCGGGCGCGCCCGGCATGACCGAGGCGCTGCTGCGGGAGGCCGAGGGCGGCCACCTGCTCACCCTGCGGGCCAGCGCCCCGTTCATCTACAACTGGAGCGCCGACGGCCCGGCGCTCGAGGCCGCGGCCGCCCGCCTGGGCCTGCGGGTGCGGCCGGCGGGGGCGCTGCCAGGCCGCCGCGCGGCCCTCTGGTCCGTGGAGCCCGCGGCCGCGCCGCCCACGGGACCGGCCGGAGGCGCGCGCCCCTGAGCGGGGGACCGAGCGCCCCCGCCGGGGTGGCCCGAAAAAAGGAAACGCCCCCGAAGCGAGGGACCGCTTCGGGGGCGCCGCGAGCGCTCGGGAGAGCTTACTCGGCGGCGGTGTCGCCGCCCGAGTCCTTGTCGCCGCAGGCGACGAGGGTCATGGCGCTGGCGGAAACAACGATCAGGAGCAGGGCCTTCAAGGACTTCATGGGAGCGTCTCCTCTTGCGGTGGGTCCCGCCCGCTGCACAGCGGCCGGGATGTCTCGGTGCCCTTACCCCGCGAGGATGATCCGCGCGGCAGCTCTGGGCGGTACCCGAAGTGACCCTTGGCACAGGTCGCGCGTACCTTGCCCCACTGGGGCGTCGCTGTCAAGATCAGACGCGCGCCTGGGCGCAGACCGGGCCGCGCGGATCGCTTAGCCGGGCGGGCGCGCCGGACCGCTCTCCCCCGCGCCCGGAGCCCGATGGACGCCCTCACCGGACTCGAGCTGGCCGCCGCGGGCCTGGCCTTGTGGGCCGCGATCCAGACCCTGCCCCGCCCGCCGCGCCGCGACTGGGAGCGGCTGTTCAAGGTCGCCCTCGCGACCCAGCTCTGGGAGGTCGCCCAGGCCGAGGGCGGCGACGAGGGCGCGATCACCGCCCGCTGGGACGCCCTGCTGCGCGCCCAGGTGCCCTTCCACCCCGCCGGCCGCGCGCCGGTGGCCAAGCTCTTCGCGCCATCGGTGGCCGCCATCGAGGCGCCCGCGGTGGACGGCGAGCGGGCCCTGGTCGAGGCGCTGGCCCGCCTCGGCGATCCGCCGGCCCGCTGGCAGCGCATGTACGTCGAGGACCTCGCCGCGGCCGACGCCCTGACCAGCCACCCCGAGGCGCTGGGCCCGGCCTGCGATCCGGCCAACGCGCTCGGCCCGGCCTGCGGATGGGAGGCGGTCTCGCGCTGGGACCCGGCGGTGCCCGCCGCGCTGGCCGCCCGCACCGGCCACCTCCAGCTGGTCCTCTGCGGCGCGCCGGCCCTGGCCGCCGCGATCCGCGCGGCGGCGCCCGGGCTCCGCATCGCCGACGATCACGCGCTCGACGCCAGCCTGCTCGACCTGTGCCCCGCGCCGGCGGATCGCCTCGTGCTGATCCTCGGCAACGCGCCGATGGGCGGGCTGCTGCGGGCCTTGGCCGAGGCGCCCGGCCTGCGGGACCGGGTGCTGGTGATCGTCGGCGTGGGGGCCCCCCGCAGCGGCGGCCCCGACGACGACGCCTTCTTCTCCAGCGGGTGGACCCACGAGGCGATGGCCCCCGAGCTGCAGCGCACGACCGCGATCTACTCCATCTGGGACGTCGATCCCGACAGCCCCGCCGCCGCCTGGGAGGCCCAGCTCCTCCCCCCGCCGCGCCTCGAGCCGGGCGCCGCGCCGACCCTCGAGCTCCTGCCGCTTGGCCCGCTCCCGCTCGGCCGCGTCGCCCCCGCGCAGCTCGCCCGCGCCTTGCTGACCACCCTCGCCGTGCGCCTGCTCGGGCCGGGCGCCTGACCGCCGCGGACCGACCGGCCCGGCGGTGGTGTAGGCTCCGCGCGCCCACTGCACCCCACCGCGCCCGCGCCTGGGCCCCGGAGCGCCGCATGTCCGCACCCGCTGTCCCCCCCCTCCGCCTCGCCTGCGCGGCCCTCGCGCTCGCGCTGCCCGGGATCGCGTGGGCCGACGGCGGGGTGATGGTGCGCAGCGAGCCGCCCGGCCAGCGTATTTTCGTCGACGGCGAAGAGACCGGCCTGGTCACCCCGGCCCTGGTGCTCGGCCTGCCCGCCGGCCCGCACCGCTTCGAGCTCACCAGCGGCTGCCGTGGCGGCGTCGGTGAGGCCGTGGTCATCGACGGAAAGAACGTCGAGATCGACATCCAAGCCAACATCGACACCGGGACCCTCAAGGTGAACCCCAACCCGCCGACCGCCGCGGTCGCCGTCGACGGGATCGAGGGGCCCAACAAGCGCCAGCTCGTCTGCGGCGCCCACACGGTGCGGGTGGCCCTGCCCGGCTTCGTGCAGGCGGTCATCCCGGTGGACGTCGAGGCCGGGCGGTCGTCCTCGCTCGACGTCAGCCTCGAGCCGCTGGGCACCGGCACCCTGACCCTGACCGTGGACCCGGCCGACGCGGCCGTGGCGGTCGACGGGCGCCCGCTGTCCGTCGGCCCGATCCGGCAGGCGCCGCTGACCGCCGGCCCGCACAGCCTCGAGCTCAGCCGGGCCGGCTACGCGCCCCTGCAGAAGACCATCGTGCTCGATCCGGGCGCCGAGCTCAGCCTCAACCTCGCGCTGCAGCCCCTCGCCCCGGCCGTGGCCGTCACGCCCCCCTCCACGGCCGGCGGCGGGGGCGTCACCAAGGCCCAAGCGCTGCGGGCCACCGGCTGGGGCCTGACCGCCGCCGGGGTCGGCGCGGCGGTCTTCGGGATCACCCGCTTCGCCGCCGCTGGCGCCGCCTACGCCGACTACGAGGACCGCAGCGTCAACGGCCCCGGGCCGGCGTCGGCGGTCGAGGCCATCCGGGCCGAGCAGGTCGTGCCCGCGCGCAACCTCGGCTGGACGATGAGCGCGCTGGGAGCCGCGCTGGTCGGCGGCGGGGTCACCCTGGCGGTCACCTTCTGAGCCGGACCCCAGGGGGCCTGTGCTCGGCCCACGCCGAGGGCTGGACTTGACGCGACAAGAGGGGTAGAAGCGGCGCATGAACGTCGTCTTCTTCGCCATCATCGCGGTCGCCTTCCTCGCCTCGGTCTGGGGCTTCGCCAACCAGGGGCTCGTCAGCGGCGACTGGCAGGCGGCCAGCGCCCTGCCGGCGGCGGTCGGCAAAGCGGCGCTCGACAGCGCCAAGTCCTCGGTCGACCTCGCGCTCGGCCTCGTCGGCAGCATCACGCTGTTCCTCGGCCTGATGAAGGTGGTCGAGGTCGGCGGCGGCCTCGCGATCATGGCGCGCATCATCCGGCCGCTGCTGCTCTGGCTGTTCCCCGACGTGCCCGCCGACCACCCGGCCATGGGCGGCATCATCATGAACCTCGCCGCCAACGCGCTCGGGCTGGGCAACGCCGCGACCCCCTTCGGCCTCAAGGCGATGAAGGACCTTGAGGCCCTCAACCAAGAGCCCGGCACCGCGACCAACGCGATGGTGCGGTTTTTGGCCATCAACACCAGCGGCGTGGCCCTGCTGCCGACCGGCATCATCGGCCTGCGGGCCGCCGAGGGCAGCGTCGACCCCGCGTCGATCTTCCCCACCACGCTGTTCGCGACCGGCTGCAGCACGGCGACCGCCATCCTGGTGACCGCGCTGCTCGTGCGCCTCCCCCGCTTCCGCCTCTCGCCCGCCCAAGAGGCCGCCGACGCGGCGGTGCGGGCGGCGGCGCCGAAGCTGCGCCCGATCGACTTCTTGCCGGTCACGCTGTTCGCCGCCGGCCTCATCGGCTTGGTCGCCGCCGTCTACGCGCTCGGCGAGGTGGCCAGCGCCTGGATCATGCCGACCCTCATCCTGTCGATGCTCGGCTTCGGCTTCGCCAAAAAGGTCAAGGTCTACGAGACCTTCATCGCCGGCGCCCGCGACGGCTTTCAGATGGCGGTCGGGATCATGCCGTACCTCGTCGGCATCCTCGCCGCGGTGGGCATGCTGCGGGCCTCGGGCGGCCTCGACGCGATGGTCAAGCTCTTCAGCCCGGTGACCGCGCTCATCGGCATGCCGGCCGAGGTGCTGCCGCTCGCGCTGCTGCGCCCGCTGTCGGGCTCGGGCGCCTTCGCGCTGACCGCCGAGCTGGTCAAGACCCACGGCCCCGACAGCCACATCGGCGAGCTGGCCAGCACGCTCAACGGCTCGACCGAGACCACCTTTTACGTGCTGGCGGTCTACTTCGGCAGCGTCGGCGTGCAGCGCAGCCGCCACGCCCTGCCCGCGGGCCTCGCCGCGGACCTCGCCGGAGCCTTGGCGAGCGTGCTCGCCGTCCGGCTGATGCTGGGCTAGCCCCCGCCGGCCGGGCGCCGTCCCCTCCAGGGGCGGCCACACTCCGGCGGGTGGACCCATGAACGGCCTGCTGCTCGTCAACCTCGGCACTCCAGACGCGCCGACCACCGCCGCGGTGCGCCGCTACCTCGCCGAGTTCCTCTGGGACCACCGCGTGCTCTCGATGCACCCGGTGCCGCGCGCCTTGCTGCTGTACGGGGCCATCCTGCCCTTCCGCCCAGCGAAAAGCGCCGAGGCCTACCGCCAGGTCTGGGACCCGGTGACCGGCTCCCCCTTGCTGCACCACAGCACGACCCTGACCGCCGCCGTGCGCGCCGCCCTGGGCCAGGACTGGACTGTCGCGCTCGGCATGCGCTACGGCAAGCCGGGCCTGGCCGGCGCGCTGCAGACCCTCGAAGATGCTGGCTGCGAGCGCATCTTCGTCCAGCCGCTCTACCCGCAGTACGCGAGCAGCAGCACCGGCAGCACGGTCGAGCGCCTGATGGGCCTCGCCGCCGCCCGGCCGGCGACGCCCAACCTCAGCGTGCTGCCCGAGTTCTACGAGGACCCAGACTTCATCGCGTCCTTCGCCGAGGTCGCCCGCCCGCGCCTCGAGGCCTTTCAGCCCGATCATGTGCTGATGAGCTACCACGGCCTGCCCGAGGACCAGGTGAAGGCCACCCAGCTCGGCGCGGGCGGCCACTGCCTCAGCGCGCCGGGCTGCTGCGACAGCATCCGCACCGTCAACAGCCGCTGCTACCGGGCGCAGAGCTTCGCCACGACCCGGGCCCTGTCGGCGGCGCTGGGGCTGCGGCCCGACCAGGTGACCGTGTCCTTCCAGTCGCGGCTGGGGCGCACGCCGTGGATCAAGCCCTACACCGACATGCTGCTGCCCGAGCTCGCGGCGAAGCACAAGCGGCTGGCGGTGATGTGCCCGAGCTTCGTCTCGGACTGCCTCGAGACCCTCGAAGAGATCGGCGTGCGCGCCAAAGAAGAGTACGCCGCGCTCGGCGGCAGCCTCGAGCTCATCCCCTGCCCCAACAGCAGCCCGCGCTGGGTGCAGGCCCTCGCCGACCGGGCCCGGCGGGCCGCTGGCCTCTCCCCCAGCGTCCCCCGCGCCTCGGCCTGAGCGACGGGACGCGGCACCCCGCCGGCCGACCAGCGCTATGCTCCGCGCATGGCCGGCTTCACCCCCAGCACCGCGCCCTGGACCGCCGCCCGCCTCTCTGAGCTGGGCCCGGATGAGCACGACTTCCAAGAGTTCAAGGGCAGCGCCTGGCTCTTCGACGGCAAGGCGGTGGCCGGCTGGTTCCACGCCGCGCTGAGCAAGCAGGTCAGCGCCTTCGCCAACTCGGCCGGCGGGCGGCTGTTCATCGGGATCGACGACCTGGGCCAGCCCGACGGCGGCGTGCCGGTGCACCTCAAGCCCGGCGGCACCCGCAGCTGGCTCGAGGACGTGGTGCGGGCCTCGGTCTCGCCCCAGGTCGCCCGCTTCAACGTCTTTGAGCTACGCGGCGGAGAGGCCGGGCTCGCGATCCGGCCCGAGCACGCGGTCTACGTCATCGAGCTGCCCTCGAGCGAGGACGCGCCGCACCAGGCGCTCGACCACCGCTACTACCTGCGCATCGCCGGCAAGTCGCAGCCGATGGGGCACGTGCACGTCCAAGACGTGCTCCGGCGCACGCGCAGCCCGGTGGTCGAGCTGGTGCGCCTCGGGCCCTACGGCGCGCACGAGCTGGACCAGGGCGACCCCCGGGGTCCCCGGGCCTTCGTGTGCCTGCGGGCCTTCTTGCGCAACCAGGGCCGCACCCTCGCCCACCACGTCGGGGTCGAGCTGAGCCTGCCCCGGCAGGTCGTCGGCAAAGAGGTGCGGCGGCGGAACCTCGAGCAGCCCGGCGTGCACCTGAGCCAGTTCCCGGGGACCATCGCGCTCTTTCGGTACCACCCCGCGCCGCTGTTCCCGAGCCAAGAGATCTACGCCCAGAGCCTGTGGATCGGCCTGCACACGGCGAACCGCGAGGCGGTCGAGAGCGGCGCGCTGCAGATCCGCTGGCGGGTCTGGGCCGACGACGCGACCCCCACCGTCGGGACCCGGCCGCTCAACGGCTTTGGCGTGGTGCGCGCCGCCCTCGCCGAGCTGCCACCGGCACCTCCCCGCCCGATCAGCCCGACGCGGAGCCCCCGCACCCCGGCCTGAGCGCGCCCGGCGCCCACAGCCCGGCCCCCGCCGCGGCGGAGGCGGGGCGGCTCAGCGCGGGGCCACCGGGGCAACCGGGGCCGGCAGGGCGGTGATCCGCAGCGGGCCCCCGTCGACCAGCCCGCGGACGATCAGCGCCCCGTCGTCGAGGCGGCCGAGCGCCCAGCTGCGCCCCAGATCGGCGGGCACCGGCGCCAGCGCGCCGCCCCGCTGCAGGCGCAGGCCCTCGGGCAGGCGCCAGAGCGCCGCGACCTCGCCGCTCGGCTCGCCGGCCAGGGCCACCAGCTCGCCGGCGGGCGGCCGGGCCGCGGTCGGCCCCCCGGGCAGCGCCGCGCCTTGCAGGCTGAACCAGCGCGGCTGCACCGCGGTCTCGGTGCCGGTGAGCACGCAGAGCGCGAGCCCGGCCCGCACGCCCTCGGCGGCCACGCGCGAGGCGAAGCGGGCGGCGAGGGCCCGCTCGCCCGCCGCGGGGCGCCAGAGCTTGCGCCCGGCCACCGGCAGGTCGGCGGAGATCTCTTCGGCCGGAATGGTGTAGAGGTCGACCGCGGCGTCGCTTTGGACCAGGAGCTGCGCGGCGCCGTCATCGGTGACCAGCACCTCGAGGTCCGGCCGGGCCGGGAGCGCGGCGACCCGCCGGAAGTGGGGCTCGCCGCGCGGCCCGAGGCTGAGGACGCGCAGCTCACCCGCCGCCCCCTGGGGGCCGGGCACCCACAGCGGCAGGTGCAGGCGCCCGATCCCGTCGGTGGCCGGGCGGCCGATGAGCTCGGCCCGCGGCCAGGGGAGGTTGAGCATGCGGGGCGCCTCGGTCACCTCAGCCCCCCGCAGCGGGAGCACCGCGAGGCGCCGGGGGCCGTCGAGCCAGACCACGTGGCGGTTGCTGGCGTCGGTCCCGCGGGTGGCCGACAGCGCGGGGCTGACCTTGGCGTCGAGGTGCAGCAGGTGGGCGTGGCTGAGCACCTGCAGCGGGCTGCGGGCCGACGCCTCGTGCAGGTAGAGGTCGAAGCCCTGGGCGGCGGCGTGCAGCCAGAGCGTGCTCTGGACCGCGCGGGCGGCGGCCGGGTCGGGCAGGGCGCCGCTGACCGGCCGCGGCGGCCCGACGCGGACCGAGCGCCGGGCGAGCTCGACGGGGCCATCCTCGCCGAGGATGCTGACCGCGAGGGTGTAGGCGCCCGGGGCGAGCGACCCGGTGCCCGGCACCTCGAGCAGGGTGAAGCGGCGCCCGCGCGGCGCGAGGCTGAGCGTGCCGCCCGGATCGACCTCGGGCGGGGTGGTCGAGCGGCGCTGGACCTGGCCCCCCTCGGGCTGCAGCGTGAACTGGACGAGCCAGGGTCGGGCCGCGAGGTCGGGTACACGGACCACCGCGTCGCCGCTGTTCGTGGCCTCGAAGGGCACGACGATCCGCTCGCCGGACAGGTACTCGGCCCGCAGCCGCGGCGCCCAGGCCGCCGCCCGGACCGGGGCGGGCGCGGCGGAGGCGGGGGCAGCCTGGCCCCGGGCGGGCGGCGCGGCCGGCAGGAGCAGCAGCGCGGCGCCGACCAGCAGCAGGGGGCGGAGCGCAGCGGTGACCGTCGGGCGGGGCATCTTCAGTCCAGGTCCAGGGCAGGCGGCGCAGCTCTATCGCGGCGGGGCGGGCCTGCGGGCAGCCCGCCGGCGGCGAGGGTCTCGAGCACCAGCGCGACGGCGCCCTCGGTGTCGGCGATCTGGCCGTCGAGCTGCGCGGCGCGCACCAAGCGCTGGGCCGCGCCGATCGCCGGCCCCGGGGGGACGCCGAGCGCGCGCAGCGCGGCCCCGCTGACCAGGGGCAGCAGGGGCGCGGCCTGCACGCCGAGCGCCCAGGCCCGGGCGAGGCGGGCCGGCCAGACCGGATCGGGGTCGGCGGCGGCGGCGGCCTCGAGCGCCAGATCGACGCGCAGCAGCTCGGCGCCGTGCCGCAGCCAGGCGTCGGTGCGCGGCCCGCCGGCCTCGGCAGGCGCGGCCTCGAGCCAGGCCCAGGCCGCCAAGGCCTGGGCCCGGACCGGGAAGCCGCCCCGGCTGTGCAGCGCGAGGCCGTCGAGCAGCGCGGGGGCCGCGGCGCGCCGGGCGGCCAGCAGCGCGACCAGGGCCACCGCGAGGGCCTCGCCCGCCGGGCGGGTGGCCGGGCCGGGCAGCCGGGCCGCGGCGGGCAGCGGCGCGCCGGCGAGGCCGGGCAGGGCCGCCTCTTCCACCCCGAGCGCGCGCAGGGCGGCCAGCCCCACCGCGGGCCGGGGGCCGAGCAGGATCATCTCCAGCTCAGCGATCCGGCGCTCCACCGGCTCGGCGCCGACCGGCAAACCGGCGCAGGCCTCGACGAGCGCCGGGCTCAGCGCGAAGCCAAAGCGCGCGGCGAAGCGGGCGGCCCGCAGCGCGCGGAGGGGGTCCTCGCCGAAGCGCCGGGGGTCGGCCGGGCGGAGCAGGCCGGCGGCGAGGTCCGCCCGCCCGCCGCAGGGGTCGACCAGCGCGCCGTCGGGGAGCCGCACGGCCATCGCGTTGACGCTGAGGTCCCGCCCGCGGAGCGCCTGCTCGATCCCGACGTGGGGGTCGCCGATCACGGCGATCTCTCCGCCCGTGGCGCGGGGCCCGGCGCCCCGCGGGAGCGCGACGTCCACCGGCTCGGGCAGGCCGCGGACCCGCAGCTTGAAGACGCCGAAGCTGCGGCCGACGGCGCGCCAGGGGCCCACCCGCCGCAGGGCCGCGCCCAGCGCGTCGGCGCTGAGGCCGTGGACCTCGAGGTCGAGGTCCTTGATCGGCAAGCCCAGCAGCGCGTCGCGGACCGCCCCGCCCACGAGGTAGGCGACCCCGCCATCCTGGCCGACCGCGGCGGCGATGCGCGCGCCGGCGGCGGCGAGCGCAGGAGGCAGGGCGTCGAGCACGCGGGGCGACGGGGGCACAGGCATGGCTCTCCCTGCCGATGGGGACGCGGCGGCATAGCATGGCGCGCCGTCCCGCTGAACGCGACCCCGAGGGCCCCATGCAGCGCCTGCTCCCCCTGCTCTCCGCCCTGCTCCTCAGCCTCGCCGCCCCGACCCTCGCCGCGCCCCCGGCGCCGGCGGCCAAGCTCGGCGCCCCCGCGCCGATCTTCTCGCTGCCCGCCCTCAACGAAGAGGTCGCGCTCGACGCCGCCAGCCGCACCCAGGTCGGGGTCACCGACTTCTGCGGCGTGCGCCCAACCCGTCCCCAGAGCGCGGTCGTCATCTACTTCTTCGCGCGGGACCGCGGGGGTGACCAGCTGACGACCCTCTCTCGCCTGCAGAAGCGCCTGGGCGGCAAGGGCCTGCAGGTCATCGGCGTGGCCACCGACACCGGCGATCTCGGCCCCCTGTCGACCTGGATCGAGGGCCAGAAGCTCGCGTTCCCGGTCGTGCGCGACAACCACGGCGTGGTCAGCGCCCGGTACGGCCTCAGCCAGCTGCCGATGACCGTGGTCGTCGAGGGCGGCGAGGCCTGCACGGTCTTCGCGCTGGGCCTCCCGATGGGCGCCGACCTCGAGCCGGCGCTCGACGCCGAGCTGGCGCCGCTCCTCAGCCGCTGAGCACGCGCCCGCGGACTCCGCTCAGCCCTGCCCCCGGCGGGCCGGGCGGCAGCGCCGGCGGCCCGCAGCGGATCAGCGCCGGGCCGGCACCGTGATGATCAGCACGGTGATGTTGTCCTTGCCCCCGCCGTGGTGCGCGGCGCGGATGAGCTCGCGGCAGGCGACCCGGGTGTCGTCGTAGTGGTTGAGCACCGACTCGATCTCTTCGTCGTCGGCCTCGCCCCACAGCCCGTCGCTGCACATCATGATCTTGTCGCCCGGCTCGACCTCGACGCTGAAGATGTCGATGTCGACGTTGCGGTCGCTGCCCACGGTCCGCCACAGGTAGTTGGACAGCGGGTGGAAGCGGGCCTCTTCGGGCTTGAGCTTGCCCTGCTCGACCATGCGGGCCACGATGCTGTGGTCGCGGGTGATCTGATGCAGGACGCCGTTGCGGAGCAGGTAGGCCCGCGAGTCGCCGACGTTCGCCACGTAGGCGAGGCGGTCCTGGTAGAGCAGGGTCGCGACCATGGTCGTGCCCATGTCTGAGCCGACCTCTTCGCTGTACTCTTTCACGCGGTTGTTCCCGCGCTGGAAGCTCTCTTCGAGGACGTTCTCGAGGCGCTCGGGCGTCGACGGCCCCGCGGCGGCGAAGCGCTCCCGCGCGTCCGACACGATGGTCTCGGACGCGATCCGGCTGGCCACCTCGCCGCGGTCGTGCCCGCCCATGCCGTCGGCCACGACGAAGAGCTCGACGCCGTCCGCCACCGTGCCCCAGCCCCAGTTGTCTTCGTTGAGCGCGCGCTCGAGGCCGACGTCGGTCATCGCGGTGGCGATGTGGCGCTCGGCCGGGCCGCCCTCGCGCAAGAAGGGCTCGAGCGCCCGACCAAAAGCGAAGGTCGTCGGGAACTGCGCCTGCTCGGCCAGGGCGAAGAAGTCGGCCAAACGCCACGCCTCGACCGGGCAATAGCGACGCAGCAGCTCGCCCATCGCCATCACATTCGCGACGCGCTCTTCTTCGGGGACCGGCCCCTCGTAGACCTCGCGGATGTTCGGGTCGAAAAGCTGGATGTTGCCGTCGGGCCAGACGAGGAAGTTGGCGCAGCTCAGCCCGTCGAGGCAGATGCCGTGGTGGTGCAGGCTGGCCAACAAGCCGGCGATGCGCTGGGCGAGGTGGGTCACCTGCCCCCAGGTCAGCGGGGCCGCCTCGTCGAGCAGCAGGCCCTCGCCGTTCCACAAGGTCACGCTGCAGAGCACGGCGTCTTGGAAGAACATGTCGACCGGCACGGCGAAGCCGGGGTGGTCGATGCGCTTCTCGAAGTAGTCGGCGTAGGGGTGAAAACCGTCGCGATCCCAGCGCACGCTCACCAAAAAGCGCCGGGTGAGCATGTCGGCGCCACAAGAGACGCAGTTGCTCGCCGCGCGCGGCGTGTCGTCGTTGCCGCAGGCCCAACAGAACCTGCGCGGACGATCCGGCCGGTCGTCGTTGGCCAAATAGAACATCCGCCCTTCGGACAGGCGAACCAGGCCCTCCACCGTGTAGTGCTCGGACAGGTGGGTGCCGGGGGCGAAGCGTTCGGGGCGTTTCGGCGAGGCCATGCGGGTCCGTGCGGGGCGCGCCGGGCGCGGGCGCGCGGCGGTCCAGGGAGGGTGGTCCAACCAGAGCGGAGGGTTCCACGCCCCACCCCGCGCGCCGCGCGGAGGTGCAGGAGTTTGGGGGCCAGCGCGGAGCCGTGGAACACCCGCGCGCGGGGCGGCGGGGCTGCCGGCATCCTAGGGGGCAGCGTCCCGGCGGGCAACGTGGCCCCTGTGAGCCTCTCGCCAAAGAACGCCCAGGATGGACCTTCTCACGCGCGCGTCCCCCGACGAAAGCGGCGCGCGCGCCGGCGCGGGCCCGCGCGGGGCGGGGTGCCGCGGGGCGCCGCCCGTTAGCCGCGCCCAGCCGCCGCCCCGCGGCCCGCCCCCGCCGACTTGGAGCGCCCGTGAAGTCCCTGCCCTTCGCCATCGAAGCGACCGCTGGCGCCGCCCGCGCGGCGACGCTGACCACCGCCCGCGGCGAGATCCGCACGCCGGTCTTCATGCCCGTGGGCACCCAGGGCGCGGTCCGCACCTTGTCGCCGCACCACCTGCTCGAGACCAAGAGCCAGATCGTCCTGGCCAACACCTACCACTTGAGCCAGCGGCCGGGCGAGGCCCTGGTGGCCAAGCACGGCGGCCTCCACAAGATGATGCAGGTCAACCTGCCGATCTTGACCGACTCAGGCGGCTTTCAGGTCTTCTCGCTCAAGAAGGCCAGCGTGACCGA
Organism: Pseudomonadota bacterium; assembly: GCA_046051725.1. Classification (GTDB taxonomy): domain Bacteria; phylum Myxococcota_A; class UBA796; order UBA796; family UBA2385; genus JAEUKK01. The sequence continues at coordinate 12,447 of JBJONS010000337.1, forward strand.
AGAGGGCGTGACCTTCGCCTACGAGCTCGACGGCAAGCAGACCTTCCTCTCGCCCGAGCGCAGCATGGAGATCCAGCAGGCGCTGGGCGCCGACATCGCGATGGTCTTCGACGAGTGCCTCGCCTTTGGCACCGACAAAGAGGCGGCGGCCCGCTCGGTCGACCGCACCGCCCGGTGGGAGCAGCGCAGCAAGGACGCCCACCACCGCACCGATCAGAGCCTGTTCGGCATCGTGCAGGGCGGATTTTGGGCCGACCTGCGCGTGCGCTCGGCCAAGCAGATCACCAGCATCGGCTTTGATGGCTACGCGATCGGCGGCCTGAGCGTCGGCGAGGGGCACGCCATCATGTGCGACGTGCTCGACTGGACCACGCCGCACCTTCCGGCCGACAAGCCGCGCTACCTGATGGGCGTCGGCCGGCCCCTCGACCTGGTCGAGGGGGTCGCGCGCGGCATCGACATGTTCGACTGCGTCATCGCCACCCGTCACGCGCGGGGCGGCGTCTTTTACACCAGCAAGGGCCGCGTCCGCATCACCGACAAGCGCTACCGGGTCGACATGTACCCAGTCGACACCTCGTGCGACTGCTACGCCTGCGCCAACTTTACCCGGGCCTACATCCACCACCTGTTCCGGGTGGGTGAGGTGCTCGGCAGCATCCTCGCGACCATCCACAACCTGCACTGGTTCGCGCGGTTTATGGGCGACATGCGCCAGTCGATCATCGACGGCAGCTTCGCCGCCTTCCGCGCCCACGTGCACGAGATCTGGCCCGAGAGCACCGAGCCCGCGCCGGTCGCGGCCTGGGGCAGCGACGTGGATGAGCCCTTCGAAGCGCCGGCGCCGGCCCGCGGCGCCCCCCGTCCGGGCGGAGGCAAGCCCGCCCGCCCGCCCGCCCGCCCAGGCCCCCGCCGCTGAGAGCGGAGGGCCCGCAGCAGGCCGATCCGGCGCAGACCCCTGACCGGAAGCTGTCCGCTCTGTCCGTGGCGCTGCGCTGCAGCGTGGGATAGCCCGCGGCTCCATCCGAGTGCGGAGGTCATCATGTCTGGCGAGAACAAGGTCCTGTTCGAGATCACCGAGGCCCACCTCGACACCGGCTTGCGGGGCATGCCCGTCAGCACGGTCTTCACTTCTGAGGTGAACCCGCAGGACGGCCTGCACTACGTCGGCTACCCCATCGCTGACCTCGCCGACCTGGACCCCGAGGCCGCGGTCTTCCTCCTCTTCTACAAGCACCTGCCCTCGGCCGACGAGCTGGCGGCCTTCAAGGCCGAGCTCGTCAAGCGGGCCAAGGTCGACCCCCGCGTCATCAGCCTCATCGGCGGCCTGCCCAAAGAGGGCCACCCGATGGAGTGGATGATCGGCGCGCTGAACTTCGCCGGCATGCTCTGCAAGACCGGCAACTACCGCGAAGACGGCCTCAACGTGGTCGCCCAGATGCCCGAGCTGGTCGCGGCGATCTACCGCGCCCGCGCCGGCTGGGGCGCCCCGATCGAGAGCAAGCCCGAGCTCGGCTTGGTCGAGAACTTCGTCCACATGATGGGCGTGCCCGGCGCCGACGCGGCCAAGCTCACCCGCCTCATGCGCGTGTTCTACGTGCTGCACATGGACCACGGCGGCGGCAACCTCAGCACCTTCGTCGGCAAGGCCGTGGCCAGCGGCAAGTCCGACATGTACGCCAGCCTCGGCGCCTCGATGGCCGGCCTCTACGGCCCGCTCCACGGCCGCGCCAACCAAGAGTGCCTCGAGTTCCTCGAGAAGTGCGGCACCGATGACCCCGACGCCGTCGAGGCCTTCGTGCGCACCGAGCTCGAGGCCGGCCGCAGCATCTTCGGCTTCGGCCACGCGGTGCTCCGCGCCGAGGACCCCCGCGCCGGCGTGCAGTACACCCTCGGCGCCGAGCTCTGCGCCGATGACCCGCTGTTCCAGCGCGCGGTGATCATGCGCGAGCGCGCCGTGAAGGTGCTCAAGGCCTCGCCCAAGGTCAAGAACCCCTACCCCAACGTCGACGCGGTCTCGGGCACCCTGCTGCGGGCCTGCGGGCTGGCCGACGCCGAGTACTACACCGTGCTCTTCGGCCTCGCGCGCTGCAGCGGCATCGCCGCCCAGATCGTCGATGAGCGCCTCGTGCACCGCGGCGGCAAGGGCGTGGCCATCTACCGGCCCGACGACATCCCGGTGAACCAGCCCCGGCGCCGGCTCCAGGCCTGAGCCCCCCGAGCCCCAGGAGCGCCCGCTCCCGGGGCTCTCGCGCTTTTTTGCCCTCCCCTTCCCTTCTGTTGGAGCCCACCGTGAGCACCTACACCAAGCTGAGCCCGCCGACCACGGGCGGCAAGATCACCGTCAACGCCGACGGCTCCCTCCACGTCCCGAACGATCCGGTCATCCCCTTCATCGAGGGCGATGGCACCGGGGCCGACATCTGGGCCGCCAGCGTGCGCGTGCTGGACGCGGCCGTGGCCAAGGCCTACGGCGGCGCCCGCAAGATCGTGTGGTTCGAGATCTTCGCCGGTGAGAAGGCCTTCAACACCTTCGGCGAGTGGCTGCCCACCGACAGCCTCACCGCGATCAAGGACTACAAGGTCGCGATCAAGGGCCCGCTGACCACCCCGGTCGGCGGCGGCATCCGCAGCCTCAACGTCGCCCTGCGCCAAGAGTGCGACCTCTACGCCTGCGTGCGCCCGGTCCAGTGGTTCGAGGGCGTCCCCAGCCCGGTCAAGAACCCCGAGCTGGTCAACATGGTCATCTTCCGCGAGAACTCGGAAGACATCTACGCCGGCATCGAGTGGGCGGCGGGCTCCGACGGCGCCAAGAAGCTCATCGACTTCCTGCGCACCGAGATGGGCGTCAAGAAGATCCGCTTCCCCGAGACCAGCGGCATCGGCATCAAGCCGGTGAGCTCCGAGGGCACCCAGCGCCTGATGCGGGCCGCGATCCTCTACGCCCTCGAGCAGAAGTTGCCGAGCGTGACCATCGTCCACAAGGGCAACATCATGAAGTACACCGAGGGTGGCTTCATGGACTGGGCCTATGAGCTGGCCCGCACCGAGTTCGGCGGCACGCTCATCGACGGCGGCCCCTGGACGCTGGTGACCGGCGCCGACGGCCACAAGGTCATCATCAAGGACGTCATCGCCGACGCGATGCTGCAGCAGGTCCTGCTGCGCCCCAGCGAGTACAGCGTCATCGCCACGCTGAACCTCAACGGCGACTACCTGTCCGACGCGCTGGCCGCCCAGGTCGGCGGCATCGGCATCGCGCCCGGCGCCAACATCAACTACGTCACCGGCGAGAGCGTTTTCGAGGCCACCCACGGCACCGCGCCCAAGTACGCCGGCCTCGACAAGGTCAACCCGTCCTCGGTCATCCTGTCCGGCGAGATGATGTTCCGCCGCATGGGCTGGAACGAGGCCGCTGACCTCATCCTCAGCTCGATGGCCAAGACCATCGGCCAGAAGCGCGTGACCTACGACTTCCACCGCCTGATGGACGGCGCCACGCTGCTCAAGTGCAGCGAGTTCGGCGACGCGCTCATCGAGAACATGTGATCCCCGCCGCGGGATCGGCGACCGGATGGGGCATCTGCCCCGCTGGCCGCCGCCCGCGACCCGGCTGTGGCAGGGTCCGCCCGCTCCGCGGCGGACCGCCGCCCGCGCCGCCGCCCCTCTCCCGCCCTCCTCCTCCCCAAGGAAGAAGCAGATGAAGCTCCACGAGTACCAGGCGAAGGAGCTCCTTCGCCGGCACGGCGTCCCTGTCCCCCCGGGCCAGGCCGCGCACACCGTAGACGACGCGGTCAAGGCCGCTGAAGCCCTGGGCGGCAACTTCTGGGTGGTCAAGGCCCAGGTGCACGCCGGCGGCCGCGGCAAGGGCCGCTTCAAAGAGGTCGTCGACGCGGCGACCCTCGAGCTCGTGCTCGCCGGCGCCGCCGACGTGCCGGGCAAGGGCGGCGTGCAGCTCTGCCGCAGCATCGACGACGTGCGCAGCGCCGCCGCGATGATGCTCGGCAACACGCTCGTCACCAAGCAGACCGGAGCCGGCGGCGTGGTCGTCAAGACCGTGCTGGTCACCACCGGCGCCGATATCGCCCGCGAGCTCTACGCGGCCCTGCTCCTCGACCGCCAAAAGAGCCAGATCCTGCTCATGGCCTCGACCGAGGGCGGCACCGAGATCGAAGAGGTCGCGGCGGTCCACCCCGAGGCCATCCACAAGGTCTGGGCTGACCCCGTCACCGGCCTCGGCGACTGGCAGGCCCGCCAGATGGCCGCCAAGCTCGGCCTGACCGGCAAGGCCTTCAACGGCGCGGTCAAGATGTTCGTGAACCTGTACAAGACGTACATGGCCACCGACGCGAGCATGCTCGAGATCAACCCGCTGGTCATCTCTTCGGACGGCGAGGTCGTCGCGCTCGACGCCAAGTTCATGATCGACGACAACGCGATCTTCCGGCAGAAAGAGATCGCGAGCTGGTACGACGCCGGTGAGGACGACGCGGCCGAGGTCGAGGCCGCGGCCTACAACCTCAACTTCGTCAAGCTCGACGGCAACATCGGCTGCCTCGTGAACGGCGCCGGTCTGGCCATGGGCACCATGGACATCATCAAGTTCTACGGCGGCGAGCCGGCGAACTTCCTCGACGTCGGCGGCGGCGCGAACAAGGACCAGGTGAAGGCCGCGCTCGGCATCATCACCAAGGATCCCGCGGTCAAGGCCATCATGGTCAACATCTTCGGCGGGATCATGCGCTGCGACGTCATCGCCGCCGGCATCATCGCCGCGGTGGCCGAGACCGGCCTGCAGGTGCCCCTCATCGCCCGCCTCGAGGGCACCAACGCTGAGCTCGGCCGCAAGCTGCTGTCCGAGAGCGGTCTCGCCATCATCCCCGCCGCGAGCCTCGCTGACGCTGCCGAGAAGGCCGTCGCGGCCGTGAACGGCAAGTAGGAGCTCACCATGGCTGTTCTCGTCGATCACAACACCCGCCTCATCACGCAAGGCATCACCGGCTCCGCCGGCGCCTTCCACTCCCGCATGTGCAAGGCCTACGGCACCAACCTCGTCGGCGGCGTGACCCCCGGCAAGGGCGGCACCTGGTTCGAGGGCGAGGTCCCGGTGTTCAACACCGTGGCCGACTCCGTGAAGTACACCGCGGCCAACACCTCGATGATCTTCGTCCCGCCGCCCTTTGCGGCCGACGCGATCATGGAGGCCGCTGACGCCGGCATCAAGCTCATCGTGTGCATCACCGAGGGCATCCCGGCCAACGACATGGTGCGCGCCTGGCGCTACCTGCAGGGCAAGGACTGCCGCCTCATCGGCCCCAACTGCCCGGGCATCATCACGCCCGGCGCGGCCAAGATCGGCATCATGCCGGGGCACATCCACCGCCCTGGCCGCATCGGCGTGGTCAGCCGCTCGGGCACCCTGACCTACGAGGCGGTGGGCCAGCTCACCGCGCTCGGCCTCGGCCAGAGCACCTGCATCGGCATCGGCGGTGACCCGGTCATCGGCACGACCCACACCGACGCGCTGCGCCTGTTCAACGACGACCCCGACACCGACGCCGTGATCATGATCGGCGAGATCGGCGGCTCGGCCGAAGAGAACGCCTGCGCCTGGGCCAAGGTCAACATGACCAAGCCCATCATCGGCTTCATCGCCGGCGCCACCGCGCCCCCGGGTCGCCGCATGGGCCACGCCGGCGCCATCATCAGCGGCGGCCAGGGCGGCGCTGAGGACAAGTACGCGGCCATGCAGGACGCAGGCGTGCACATCGTCCGCAGCCCGGCCGAGATGGGCCGGCGGATGAAAGAGGTCCTGACCGAGGCCGGGATCATCTGATCCTGCGCTCTGGGGCGCGCGAACACGGCGCCCCTGCCGAGGCCCTGTCCCCCCGCGGGACGGGGCCTCTCTGCGTGCAGCCGGCCCACCTTCGCACCCCAACCCGGCCGGCGGGCAGATCGGATAGGCGCGGCGGGCCGCGCGGCGCGCGGGCTCCACGACGACCCACTGGCGACCTTGCGCGCATGCACCTTGGTCCTTGCACCCGCGCGCCCGTCGCGGTGGTAGCATCCGTAGACGACCGGAGGGGAGCATGGCCGAGCTGCACCACATCGCGACAGGGCGGGCGGTGCGCCTCCGGCCCTCGCACACCGTCGGGCGCTCTCCCGACAGCCACCTCGAGCTCCCCGACAACTGGATCTCCGGCAACCACGCCCGCTTCGACTGGGCCGGCGGCGGGTGGGAGGTCCGCGATCTGGGCAGCAAGAACGGCACCTTCCTCGACAGCCGGCGGCTCGGCGCCGGCGAGCCCGCCCGCCTGGGTGAGGGCTCGCGTGTGGCCTTCGGCAAAGCCGACGACGCGTGGATCTTCCTGCGGGCCAGCGAGGCCGGGGTCGGCGCGCGCCGCCAGCCCGAGGGCACGCTGCGGTGGGGCGTGGCCAACACGCTCTCGCTGCCCGACGAAGATCACCCCAGCTGCACGGTCTTCCTCGACGAGGACAACCGCTGGGTGGTCGATCAGGACGGCGAGCAGCGCGCGGTGCGCGACGGCGAGGTCCTGGTCGTGGGCGAGGTGCGCTGGGAGCTCATCCTCCCCTCGAGCTACCGCGACACCGTCGACATCAGCGTCACCCCGCCGACGCTCAGCGACCTGCACCTGCACTTCTACGTCAGCACCAACGAAGAGCACGTCCATCTCAAGGTGCTGATGCACCACCAAGAGTTCGACCTCGGCGCGCGCACCCACCACTACGTGCTGCTGACCCTGGCCCGCCTGCGCGGCCAGAGCCGCGACCCTGCCGCGCTGACCTCGGGCTGGGCCTACTCCGACGAGCTCGCGCCGCGGCTGCACATCGAGACCAACACGATGAACGTGAACGTGCACCGGATCCGGCAGGCCTTCGCCAAGCTGCCGATCGAGGGCGGGGCCAACATCATCGAGCGCCGCGCCACCGCCCGCCAGCTGCGCATCAGCAACGTCCGCTACACCGTCCACCTGACCTGAGCCCCCGCTCGGTGAGGCAACGGGGGGCGCCCCCGCCGGGCCGGCGCAGGTGCGAAGCTGGCCCCGGCCCGCGCAGGCCCCCGCACCCGAGGCAGCACCGTGAGCTTCTGGACCGACACCGCCATCCTCGATCTGCTCTGGCTCGGGCTGCTGCTGTTCATCGCCCAGGCCGCCCACCAGCGCGTGGCGCTGCTGCACCGCCTCGCGCTCCCCCCGGTGCTGGTCGCCGGCGGCCTCGGCCTGCTGCTCGGCCCCGGCGGCCTCGACCTGCTGCAGCTCCACGCCCCGGTGCTCGAGTCGATCGCCTACCACGGCCTCGGGCTGGTCTTCGTCGCGATGGGCCTGCAGCCGCCGCCGCCCGGCAAGGCCAGCGGCGACGCGCGCAGCGCCGGCTACGCGGTCACCACCTTCACCGTGGCTCAGGGTGTTCTGGGCCTGCTGCTCGTCGGGATCGCCAGCCTCGTCGGCCCCCACGTGCACCCGGGCGTCGGGCTCATGCTCCCGCTGGGCTTCGCGCAGGGACCAGGCCAGGCGCTCAGCCTCGGCCGGGCCTGGGAAGAGGGCGCGGGCATGGCCTCGGGCGCCCAGGTCGGCCTCGCGATGGCGACCCAGGGCTTTCTTTGGTGCAGCCTGCTCGGCGTCGCGCTGTACCACTGGGGTCGGCGCCGCGGCTGGATGGACGACCCGACCGAGGGCGCGGCCGCCGTGGCGGAGGGTGAGGCGCCCGCACCGTCGGCGGACGCCGAGGCCTCGGCCGACATGGACCCGCTGACCCGCACCCTCGCGCTGATCGCGGTCCTCTACCTGTCGACCTGGGGCGTGCTGCAGGGGCTCAGCGCAGCGCTGGCCGGCGCGCCGAAGATCGCCGCGTCGATCGCCGGCTTCCACTTCCTCATCGGGCTGGGCTTCGCGGTGGGCGCGCGCACCGTGCTGCAGCGGCGGGGCGCCGCGGGGGGCCTCCACCAGCCGAGCCTCGGGCGGGTCGCCGGGGTGGCGGTCGACGTGACCGCAGCGGCGGCGATCGCCGCGGTCCGCGTCGATCAGATCGCCGACCAGATGGTCATGATCGTGGTGTTCGGCACCATCTGCGCCGCGCTCACCGCGGTGGGCTGCGTCTGGCTCGGCTCGCGGGCCTTCCGCACCCAGCGCTTCGCCCACGTGCTCGTGCTCTTCGGCACGATGACCGGCACCCTGCCCACCGGCCTCGCCCTGGCCCGGCTCGCCGACCCGGGGCTGTCGGGTCCCGCCCCGCGCAGCTTCGTCGGCGGCACCACGCTGGCCGCGCTGATGGGCCTGCCGCTCATCCTTTTCGTGCTGCCCTTCGCGGTGGCGGGCTGGCCCGACGCCCACTTCTCGCGCCTCGGCCTGACCCTGCTGCTGCTGCTCGCCTACCTCGGGCTGCTGATGCTGGGCTGGCGCCGCTTCTCGCAGCTCAGCCCCCTCCGCGGCCCGCTGTGGGCCCCCCTCCCTGGAGCCGCCGATGCCGATGCCCGCTGACCCCGCCGCCCGCGACGCGCTGCAGGCCGCCGCTTTCCGCCGCCTGCTGGACCACCTCGCCGAGCGACCCGACGTCCAAAACATCGACCTGATGAACCTCGCCGGCTTCTGCCGCAACTGCTTGGGCAAGTGGCTGGCCGCCGCCGCCGACGCGCAGGGGGTCCCGCTCAGCGCCGACGAGGCCCGCGACGCGGTCTACGGCATGCCCTACGCCGAGTGGAAGGCCCTGCACCAGCAGCCGGCCACGCCCGCGCAGCAGGCGGCCTTCGCCAAGGCCAGCCACGGCTGAGGGGCGCGCGCCGGCGGACAGTTCCTGGCCCGATCAGGCCCGTCGGTGACAGCCTTGGCCCAGCTTGCTACGGCGCGGCCATGCCCAAGCCCACGCCCGCGCCCGCCGCCCCCAGCCGCCTCGATCTGCGGCCGGATCACAGCCAAGACCCCGCCCTTGACGTGCTGCTCGACTGCCTGCCCCCGTGGCCCGGCAGCAGCCCGGTGCTGGTGGTCGACGACCCGGCCGGCCTCGCCGAAGACGCGCTCAGCGGCCGGGGCATGCTGGTCACCGGCTGGCGCCGCCTCGCCCAGGGCAAGCGCAAGGCCAGCGCCTGGCCCGAGGGCAGCGGTTTTGTGGCCGCGACCCTGCGCATGCCGCGCAGCAAAGAGGCCCTCGACTTCGCGCTCGACGCCATCGCCACGGTGCTGGCGCCTGGCGGCGAGGTCTTCGTCTACGGCGGCAATGACGAGGGCATCAAGTCCGTGGGCAAGCGGCTCGAGCAGGGCTGGCTGGCCGTCGAGACCCTCGACGCCCGCAAGCACAGCCGGGTCTGGCGGGCCCGCCTGCCCGACGCCCCCCGACCGGCCCGCCCGCTCGACGAGCACGCCCGCAGCTCGACGATCACGGTGCCCTGGGGCAGCTTCGAGCACGTCGTGCTGCCCGGCGTCTTCGCCAAGGGCGGCCTCGATGACGCGAGCCTGCTGTTGCTGGCCTCGCTGGCCCCGCCGGCCCCCGGCGCGCACGTGCTCGACTTCGCCTGCGGGCCGGGCACCTTGGCCCAGGCCCTGCTGCTCCGCGAGCCCAGCCTCAAGCTGCAGCTGCTCGACGCCGACGCCCCCGCGGTCTGGTGCGCCAAGCGCAACCTGCCGGGCTGCCTCGTGGCCTGCGGCGACTCGTGGGGCGCGCTGCCGACCTACCAGCGCTACGACCTCATCGTCAGCAACCCGCCCATCCACTCGGGCAAGGCCCGCGACTACACCGTGGTCAAGCGCCTGATCGAGGGGGCCGCCGCCCGCCTGCTGCCCAAGGGCAGCCTGGTGCTGGTGGTGCAGGCCCAGGTGCCGGTGGCCGACACGCTCAACGCGCACTTTGACCTCGTCGAGGTCATCGCCGAGGACGGCCGCTTCAAGGTCTGGCGCACCGGCCGGCTGCGCGACCGCTACCCCGAGGTGGTCGACGAGGCGCCGGCGCCGCGGGGCCGCCGGTGAGCGGGGCCGCGCGCTGGCCCGAGATGGTGGCGGCGGTCCAGGGCTTTCACGACAAGCATGACTTCAAGGCCCGCGGCGGCGAAGAGCTCGTCTACCGCGTCGCGCTCATGGCCGAAGAGCTCGGCGAGGTCAGCGCGGCGGTGACCAAGGGCAAGCCCAAGGACGCGCTGGCCGAAGAGCTCGCCGACCTGCTCATCCTGCTCATCGGCACCGAGATCAGCGCCGGCGTCGACCTTCACGCGGCCTT
>JBJONS010000338.1:0-4580 GCA_046051725.1 Pseudomonadota bacterium
CGCCCGCGGGGGCAGCGCGGCCCCCGCCTCCGCCGCACCAGCCCCCGCCTCGGCAGCCCCCGCCGCCGCCTTCGGGGGCAGCGCGCCGCCCGCCTCCCCTCGCGCCCCGCCCTCGGCCCCGGACCGGCCGCTGTCCGCCGCCCCTCCGATGAGATCGGCGTACAGCAGGTCATCCTCCGCGCGACGCTGGGCGGTGGCCGCGGCCAGGGGCGCCCGCAGGGCCACCGCCTCCGCCCGCAGCACCTGGGCCGCGGCCAGGCGCCGCCGCGCCGCGTCCGCCCGGGCCGCCCGGTGCACGAACTCGGCCGCGGCCGCCTCGAGCCGCTCGACCTGCTGCGGTCGCCGGCTTGGGTCCTCGTCCATGCAGGCCAGCACCAGCGCGCGCAGGCCCCCGGGGCGCGGGTCGGCGGGCCGCGGCGCCGGCGGACGGTGGGCCAGGGCGCGCAGGGCCTGGGCCCGGCTGAGCCCGGCGAGGTAGCGCTGGCCGCTGACCACGTGGAGCAGGATGGCCCCAAGCGCGTAGATGTCGACCAGCGGGCCAATCTCAACCGCGCCGCGGGCGAGCTCGGGCGCCATGGTCGACGGCGTGCCCATCGGCCCGCCCCGACGGGCGGCGGCGCGGGGCCCGCGCGCCAGCCCCCAGTCGATGAGGAAGACCTGCCGCGGCGCGCCATCGAGCGGGGGGCCGAGCAGCACGTTGCCCGCCGACAGGTCGCCGTGCACCACGCCGAGGCGGTGGGCGTGGGCGACCGCCGCGCAGAGCAGCGCCCAGCTGCCGATCAAGCCCCGCAGGGGCCAGGCGGGGTCGCCCAGGTGGCAGCGCCGGATCGCCCCGCGCAGCGTGAGGCCGCGCACGTAGGGCACCATCAGGAAGGGGAAGCCCGCGTCGTCGACGCCAGCGTCGAGCACCGGCAGCACGTGGGGGTGCACGATGCCCGCGCCGATGCGCGCCTCGTGCGAGGCCGCCGCGCCCGGGGGCAGGCGGCGCCGGCCGCGCTTGATGGCGACCCGCCGCTCGAGCACGTTGTCTTCGGCGAGCCAGACGCTGCTCTCGCCGCCGCGGCCCAAGGGGCGCAGCAGGCGGTAGCGATCAGGCAGGGCGCCGAGGGCCCCGCCATCGTCTGCCCGGGCGGGGTGGTCCCACGGCGAAGCGGCGGGCCCCGCAGCGGCGCGCGGCGCGGCAGAGGGCGTCGACAGCGGGGGCTCCACGCGCACCGAAGCACCAAAGACAAGGAGGGCGCCGGGCCTCAGCGCCAGAGGGCCTCAGCGCCAGAGGGCCTCAGCGCTTGCGGAGGTCCGCGCCGGCGGAGCGCAGCGCAGGCGCAGCTCCGCGCTGGCCGAATTCCGCGTCGGCCGAAGTCCGGACCGGCAGACCTCAGCGCCGGCGGCGGCGGCGGCCCAGGGCGGCGCCGGCGAGGCCGAGCACGATGACGGCCGCCGAGCTCTCATCCCCGCCGCAGCCGCCCTTCTCGGTCGCAGCCTCGGCGTCGGTGATCTCTTGGACCAGCGAGACGGTCTCGGGGAAGACCCAGATCTCGCCGAAGGCCCAGTCGCTGTTGCCATCGGGATCGGTGACCAGCACGCTGAGATCGAAGATCGCGCCGGTCGAGCCCTCGGGCAGCTCGGGCGCGGTCCAGACCACCGAGGCGGCCGTGCTGCTGTCGAAGCCCGAGTAGCCGAGCGAGGCGAGGCTGCTGTCCTCGGTCCACGAGTACGAGAGCGCGTCCCCGTCGGCGTCGACCACGAAGACCGACAGCGTGGTCGCCTCGCCCGGGCCCAGCGCCGTGCGGGTCATCTGGATGCCGCCGTAGATGCCCGGCGCGGCGTCGATGGCCACGCAGCCGGTGGGGTCCGAGCCGTCGAGCAGGCCGTTGCAGTTGTTGTCGACGCCGTCGCAGAACTCGGTGGCCGCCGGGTTCACGCCCGGGTCGAAGTCGTCGCAGTCGAGGTCGAGCTCGGTGAAGCCATCGCCGTCGTCGTCGCTGACCGAGGTCGACTCATCGACAAGACCGTCACAGTCGTTGTCGGCGACGTCCGCGACCTCCATCGCGCCCGGGTAGGTGCTCGCGTTGTCGTCGTCGCAGTCGCCGTCCTGCTCGCTGACCGAGTCGCCGTCGTCGTCGCCGGTGGTGGTGCCCTCGTCGACCGCGCCGTCGCAGTCGTTGTCCTTGCCGTCGGGCAGCTCGGCGGCCGAGGGGTAGATGTCGACGTCGCGGTCGTCACAGTCGATGAAGGTCTCGCTGGGGTCGTCGCCGAAGCCGTCGCCGTCGTCGTCCGAGGCCGGGTAGCGCGCGTTCCACAGCACGGTGGTGCTGGCCCGGCCGATCTTCTCGGACTGGTCGGTCACGGTGACCAGCAGGGCGTCGGTGCCGGTGACCAGCAGCTCGTAGGGGATGTCGAGGCGGACGTAGCCGGACTCGTCGGTCGGGGTGCAGTCGGCGATCTTGGTCTCGGCCAGCAGGCTGCGGACCTTGCAGATCAGCGTGTCGGCCGGCTGGTTGGGATCGAACATGTCGATCTCCATCCGCAGCGGCTCGGCGGCCTGGTGCTGGTAGCCGGGGGCAGGCGAGCGGATGAACACCGTGGGCGCGACGTTCTCGGGGTCGACGCCGGTGTTGCCCTTGACCTGGACCGTGACCTCGGGCGTGTCGGCGTCGTCCGAGCTGACGATGAGGTCGCAGAAGGCCGGGTCGAGGCTGGTCGGCGTGAACACCACCTCAAAAAGCGTGGCTTCGAAGCCGGCCAGCGCCCGCGAGGGCATGCTCGAGGTGTCGATGCGGAAGTTCTCGGCGCACTCGGGGGGCAGCGCCGGCGGGCTGACGTTGAGCTCGCCGTCGCCCACGTTGTAGACGTAGACGTAGCCGACCGCCTCTTCGCCCGGGTAGTGGTGCCCCAGGTCGACCCGGGTGCTGCGGACCACGATGTTGCCGGTGCCCTGGCTGGCCGAGCCCTCGAGCACCACCGACTGCACGAACTGGTCGGGGTCCCGGTAGAAGGTCGGCACCTCGCCGCCCTCGACGTCGACGGGCTCGGTCACGGTGGTGATCTGGACCGAGGCGAACATCTGCCCCGCGGCCAGGGGCAGGTAGTTGAGCGTCACCGGCAACGAGCAGCCGGGCTCGAGGACCAGCGCCGCGACGCTGGGCTCGTCACCACCGCCGCCGCCGCCGCCGCCGCCAGAGCCGCCGCCGCCGCCAGAGCCGCCGCCATCACCGCCCGACCCGCTGCCCCCGCCGCTGCTGCTGCCGCCGGTGTCCCACGAGTCGGTCGAGGCGCCCTTGCTGGCCACCGCCGCGGTCCCCGCCGGGCAGACCACCGCGGCCGGGCTCCACGACAGGCCGAAGTGGGCCTCGAAGCCCTCTTGGCCCAGCGAGATGCTCTCGATGCCCATGGCGAGGTCGCCGTTGTTCTTGACGATCAACGTGCGGGTGCTCGCGCCGCCGAGCTCAAGGTCACCGAAGTCGATGCGCTCGGCGGACAAATTGAGGTCAGGCAGCAGGATCGCGGTCTTGGTCGGCTCGACCGCGGCGCCGCAGCCGGCGAGCAGGAGGAGGACCGGGAGCGAGGGGCCGACGAGGCGCGTCATGGGCGATCCTGAGCCATCGGGAGGGGCGCTGGGGCGCAGAGGAGAGCGGAGCGTCCGCGGGCGCGCGCCTGCGCGCAGGCCTGCCTGCGGAGACCGCCGGAGCTCACCCCGAGCATACACCGGCGCAGCGCCGCCGACCCGCGCGTGCGCCGCCGCGCAGCGCCTGGACCGCCAAAAACCGAGCCGCGGCCGGCCCGGGAGGGGGCGCGGCCGCGGGGTTGGGGGGACGGCGCCTGGACAGCGCGCCCCGAGGCTCAGGCCTCGTCGCCGCCGACGTCGTCACCGGGGTTCAGCGCCTCTTTGAGGCCCTTGCCGGCGCGGAACTGCGGCATGCGCTTGGGGCCCACCGCCTGCGGCTGGCCGCTGCGGGGGTTGCGGCCGTTGAAGCCCTTGCGCTGGCGGACGGTGAAGGTGCCGAAGTCGGAGATGGTGACCTTCTCACCGTCGACGAGGGCCTCGTGAATGGCCTCGACGATGATGTTGATGTACTGCGCCGCGCGCACCTTCGGGATGTCGGCCTTTTCGGCGAGGGCCTCGGTCAAGTCAGCCTTGTTCATCGTCCACCTCGGTTTTGATTTTTGGGTTTCACAGCGTCAGCAGCCGATGGGGAGTGCGGGGCGGTGGGTCGGTGCGCGGCGGTGCTGCGTCAAACTGATCCACTTGTTGCACACACTTTGGACGGCTGCGTTCTCAGGTGCGTCGCGTAACCATGACGTTCATAGCCTCGTCCAGAGGGCATGGGGAGGGCGAGGTGCGTGGAAATCGTCACCGCTTGTCATCGCGCTTTCAGGTTCTTGACAGGTTTCGCTTTTTTAGTTTCGCGCTGTGGCCCCGCCGAAGACCCCGCGTCCGCTGAGCACGCCCACAGGCGCGCCGCTCTGGCACCCGCAGCCCCCCCCTGGGGCGGTTTTGGCACGAAGTGCCGCGTTCCACGCCGCGTCCCGCGGCCCGGGCGCCTCCGGTGGAGCCCGAAGCGGCGGACGCCCGCCGAGGG
>JBJONS010000339.1:0-6569 GCA_046051725.1 Pseudomonadota bacterium
TCTACCCCCGCGCGCCCGACGGCAGCCCGGTGAAGGCCTCGGTGGACGGCGCGCTCAAGGGCGGCGGCACCTTGGCCGGGGATCAGGCCCTGCGGGCCACGCTCGACGCCGAGCTGACCGCGGTGCGCTTGGACTGGGGCACCCACAGCCTGCGCAACCCGACGCCCTGGGTGGTCGAGTGGAACCAGGGCACCTTCGAGCTTCGGGGTGTGGCGCTCGAGGGCGGGGCCACCGCGCTGACCTTCACCGGGGCGGGTGATCGCCGCGGAGAGCTCGCCCTGTCCGGCGGAGGCACCCTGGACCTCGACCTGCTGCGCCTCGTGACCCCCGGGATCGAGCGGGCCTCTGGCCTCGCCAAGGTGGGGCTGACCGTGGGCGGCCCCGCTGGGAACGCCGTGCCCAAGGTCAAGGTCGACGTGAGCGGCGCGAGCTTCCTCACCGCCTACTTCCCGCAGCCCTTTGAAGAGGTGCAGGCCCAGCTCGGCGCGTCCCCCGACGGCTTCGTCGTCGAGTCCGCCACCGGGCGCCTGGGCGGAGGCGCGGTCGATCTGCGCGGGCAGATCGCGGCAGACGCATGGGTCCCGGCGCACTTTGACCTGCGGGCCAACGTCGAAGACGCCCGCGTGCGCTACCTGAGCTTCTTGCCGCCGATGGAGGGCGACGCGCGCCTGCGTTTTGACGGGCCGGTCGACGACCTGCTGCTCGCTGGCGACATCATCGTGCAGGACATGGTCTTCGCTGAGCGCATCGACTGGGAGGACTGGCTGCTGCAGTTCGGGGGCGACCGGCTGGCTGGCGCCGCCGCCGACCAGACCGGCGACTACTTTGGCCTCAACCTCAAGATCACCGCCGACAACACCATCCGCATGCGGAACAACATCGGCGACCTCTCGGCCTCGGCCAACTTGCGTTTTGTCGGCGACACCTCCAAGCCAGGCCTGCTCGGCGACGTCCGCGCCCAGCCCGGGGGCCGGGTCTACCTCAAAGAGCGCGAGTTCGAGATCACCCGCGCCGACCTGCACTTCGGCGACCCCTTCGCCTTTGACCCCGAGCTCGACATCGCGCTCGCGACCACGGTGCGCGCGCGCGAGGACACCTACGCCATCGACTACCGCGTGCTCGGGCCCTACTCGGACTGGACCACCGACTCGAGCAGCGACCCGGGCCTGCCGCCCGCCGACATCAACTCGCTGCTGCTTTTTGGCATGACCAGCTCGGAGATGGAGCGCTATGGCGGCGCGGCCGGCGCGCTCATGTTCGAGGGGAGCGATCTGGTCGCGAGCAAGCTCGGCGTCATCGAGCGGGTGGGGGAGCGCATCTACGGCCTCGAGCTCATCCGCCCCGAGCGCATCGACCTCGTCACCGGCGTCAACGAGCGGGGCTCGGGCACCGTGTCCTCGGACATGCGGCTGCTGGTCGAGAAGGACTTCGACTGGGGCACCCTCATCTTTGAGCAGAACCTCTACCGCACGTCGGACACCTACCTTGGCTTTGAGAAGCGCCTCGCCCGCAAGCTGTACACGCGCGCCTACTGGGCGCGGGAGCAGGTCGGCCGGCGCCTCAACATCGGCGGCGCCTATGGCGCCGAGCTGAACCTGCGGTGGGAGCTCGATTGAGCGGGCGCGCCCTCCGCGCGGCGCTGGCCCGGCTCGGGCTGGCGGTCAGCCTGTGCCTCGGCGGGAGCGGCGCGCTGGCCGCTGATCCCGCGGACTTCGCCGGCCACCCGGTGGTCCAGGTCTCGCTGGTGGCGGTCCGGGGCGCCCTGCCGAGCGAGAACCTCGAGCCCCTGCTGCGCGTGCGCCAGGGGCAGGCCCTCGATCTGGGCCTCGTGCGGCAGGACCTCGCCTTGCTTCACCAGGCCGGCGGCTTTGACGCCGTCGAGGCGGTGGCCGAGCCCTGGACGGTCGACACCGTGGACGGCCTGGTCGACGGTGTGATCATCTCGTACCGGGTCGTCAGCGCGCCCCGGGTCGACGCGGTGGAGATCGACGGGCCGCGGCTCGGCAAGACCCGCCGCGTGATCGACGCCGCGGTCGCGATCCGCAAAGAGGACCCCTTCTACGCCGAGTCCGAGCTGGGCCTGCTCGAGGCCCGGGTGGTCAGCGCCCTGGCCGCCGAGGGGTGGAGCCACGCCCGCGCCCAAGCCAGCGCCGCCCCCGTCGGCGATGGGCGGGTGACCGTGCAGCTGCAGGTCGAGCCCGGCGAGCCCAGCACCTACGGTCGCCTGAACATTGTCAGCGACGTTATTCCGAACCCTGAGAAGGTCTGCGGCTTCGTCGGCGAGGCCCTGCTGCGCCCGGGCTGCGGCCTGCCCCCGCGCAAGCTCAAGCGCTGGCTGCGGCGGCAGGGCGTGGCCGAGGGCCGCCGGGTCGTGCCCGAGGCCTTCGACGCGGCCCTGGTCGACCTGCGGCGGCGGCTGGTCGCCGAGGGATGGCTGCAGACCCGCATCTCGTACCGGGCGCTGCGGGCCGACGCCGGCGAGCTCGAGGAGATCCGCACGCTGACGGTCGAGGCCGGCCCGCGCCTGCAGGTGGCGGTGGCGGCCCAGACCCGGCGCGAGCGCCTTCTGCCTCCGTCCGACGCCCTGCTCGAGACCATGGGCTTCTTCGGCGGCGAGCGGGTGGATGAGTCCGCCCTGCGCGAGGCCCGCGACCGGATGCGGGCCTGGTACGACCGCCAGGGCTACCCCGAGGCCGAGGTTCAGATCGAGTCGCGCCCCACCCCGGACGGCAGCCGCTTGCTGCTGCAGGTGAGCCACGGGGGGCGTCACCACGTCCGGGTCTTTCAGATCCGCGGGGCCAAGGCCCTGACCGACGTGGAGGTGATCGGCGCGCTGCGCGCCGCATCCCCCGACACCCTCGGAGAGCGCCGGTACAGCGCGGCGGGCGTGGCCGAGGCCATGGTCGGGGTCGAGGAGGTGTACCGCGGGCACGGCTTCCTCGACGCAAAACTCACCCACTTCGAGACCCCGAAGCTGCGGCGCCGGCTGCCGTGGCTGCTGCCCCGGCTGCGGCGGGTGCCGGTGGCGCTGGTGGTCCGGGTGTCCGAAGGGCAGCAGACCCTGCTGGGCGGCCTGCGCAGCGTCGGCGGGAACGGCCTTGAAGACGCCATCATCGCCGAGGCGACCGCCGCGATGGTGTCGGCGCCCTACAGCCCCACCGTGCTCGACGCGCTGTCGGCCGAGATCAAGGCGGTGTACCAAGGCAAGGGCTACCTCGACGCCGCGGTCGAGCTCGAGGTGGGCCTGTCCGAGGACAAGCAGCTCGCCAACGCCGTCTTCGTCGTCCGTCCCGGGCGGCAGGTGCTGCTGCGCAGCGTGGTCGTGCGGGGCAACCGGCGCACCCGCCCCAAGGTCGTGTCGCGCGAGGTCAAGGTCGAGGTCGGCCAGCCGCTGACCCCGGCCGCCCTGGCCGAGTCCCGCCAGGCCATCTACGCCCTCGACCTGTTCCGCGTGGTCTCGCCCGAGCTGGTCGGCGAGGACCCCGGCGTGCGGGACCTCCTCATCTCGGTCGACGAGAAGCCGAACATCCAGCTCGATCTGGGCGGCCGGATCTCGACCGACCAGGGCGTGCTCGCCCAGGCCCGCGCCACCCACCGCAACCTCAGCGGGCTCGGCCAAAAGGTCAGCCTGCTCGGCCAGGTCGGCTACGGCTGGTTCGGCGAGGAGTGGCGGGTCGACACCCTGCAGCCGGTCTACCGGGCGGCGGTGCGCTACACCGTGCCCTATGTGCCTGCGGCGGGCGGGAACCTGTTCGTCGAGGCGCTGCTGCGCGAGGCGGTGCAAGAGCCGACCTTCGGCATCCGCCGCTCCGGCGTGGTCTTCGGCCTCAACCAGCAGATCACCCGGCCCCTGCTGATGGTCTTCGATTACGGCGTCGACTTCCGGGTGCTCGAGGACGTGGACCCGGGCGCGCTGGTGCCCGGCGACCCCTGGCTCGACGTGCTCGGCGTGAACACCGCCGGGCTCGGCGAGGTCATCCTCCCCTCGGCGCCGCGGGTGCAGACGGGCCCGAGCCTGCTCGTGGTCTGGGACAAGCGCAACGACCCCTTCAACGCCACCGAGGGCCACCTGCTCAGCGGCCAGGTCGAGGGGGCGCTGCAGTCGGGCGCGGCCGGCGCCTTGCTGCGCGGCGAGCTGCGGGCCGAGAAGGTCATCCCCGCCGGTCCGCTCATCCTCGACATCGTCGGGCGCGCCGGGGCAGGGGTGGTGCGCGGCGCCCGCAGCACGCTGGCGCTCGAGGACCGCTTCTACCTCGGCGGCGGCGGCTCGATGCGCGGCTTCCGCCTCAACAGCGTCGGGCCCGCCAACTTCGCCGCCCGGCCCCGCCTGGACCTGCCCGGCGCGCTCCGGCCCCTGGTCGAGGGCAGCGCCATCCGCGACGCGCCGGCCCAGTGGGTCAACACCGGCGGGGACAGCATGCTCAAGGGCACCTTCGAGGTGCGGGTGCCGCTGTCAGTGCTGCCCGCGGTCAAGTCCGACAGCGCGAGCTTTGTGACCTTCGCCGAGGTCGGGCGGGTGGCCTTCCTCGATCCCTACGCGGTGACCACCTCGTCGGCGGCCGGCACCGACCCCTGGGCCCGCTTCTCGACCGGGGTCGGCCTGCGGGTCGCCACGCCGATCGGCCCGGCGGCGATCGAGCTCGGCATCAACCCCTTCCGCATCGAGGGGCGCGGAGAGAGCCTGCTGCTGCCCCACCTGAGCATCGGCGGCCTCTGAACCGGCGGCGCCGCTCAGGCCAGCAGCACCTGCCGCACGCTGCGGATGGCCTCAGGGTCGCCGGTCTCGCGGGCCGCCTCGTCGACCAGGGCGCGGAGGCGGTCCTCGGCGAGGGGGCGGTCGAGCAGGGCCAGATCGACGGCGAGGCCGAGGTTCCCGAAGTCTTTGTGCGCGCTGGCGAGGTTGCTCGCGCCGCCTTGGTAGATGGCGTCGTCGATCGCCCGCTTGGTGCCGCGGGTGTCGGCGTGGGCGACGATGAGGGCGACCTTGCCGACCGCCCCGTCCTCGACCAAGCCCATGCGGATGAGCGGGGCGAACACGCAGTCGCGCACCGCCCCGGTCTTCGAGAAGGCGCCGAAGGTCTGGGCCACCCGGCGGGCGATGCGGGGCTGGGCCTCTTGGGTGCTCGCGCCGATGTGGGGCGTGACCGCGACCTTGGGCTGGTCACGGTAGGGGTTGACCCAGGGGTCGCTGGCCCCGCGGGGCTCGTCGGGGAACACGTCGACCGCCGCGCGGCGGATGGCGCCCTGATCAATGGCGTGGAGCAGATCTTCGGCCGTGTGGAGAAACCCACGGGCGAGGTTGATGAAGACCCGCGGTGCGCTGGCCGGGCGGTCGGCGCCGAGCTGCAACAGCAGCTCGCGGCTGAGCAGACCGGCGTTGCTGCGGCCGTTCACGTCTGTCGCGCTCAGGTGCACCGTCACGAAGTCGCTGCCCCGCAGCAGGTCGGCGACCGAGGCGGTCGGCGCCCAGCCGAACTCGCGCCCGACCTCGACCGCCACCTCACGGGTGTCGAAGAAGCGCACCTGCATGCCGAGCTGCTCGGCGACCCGGGCGGTGGCGCGGCCGATGTTGCCGAGCCCCAGCACGCCGAGCACCTTGCCCTGCACCTCGTAGCGCTCGGCCTCGGACTTCTCCCAGCCGCCCGCCCGGGTGTGGGCGTCGGTCTCGTACAGGCGGCGCCCCAGCGCGATGAGGTGCGCGACGACCAGCTCGACGACGCTGCGGCCGTTGCTGACCGGGTCGTTGAAGACCATCACCCCGTGGTCGGCGCAGGCGACCTTGTCGA
Organism: Pseudomonadota bacterium; assembly: GCA_046051725.1. GTDB lineage: Bacteria > Myxococcota_A > UBA796 > UBA796 > UBA2385 > JAEUKK01. The sequence goes on from JBJONS010000339.1 coordinate 5,787, forward strand.
CGCTGTCGTCGCCGATGCAGCAGAGCTGGACGACCAGCAGCTCGGGGCAGGCCTCGACGACCCGGCGGCTGACCGGCACCCGGCTGCGCTTGAACAGGGCCTGGCTGCGGTGCTGCTGCAGCAGGCGAATCAGCTCGTCCTCGTCGGGCGCGGTGCCCTTGATCCGCACCACCTCGACGCCCTGGCGGGCCAGCTCGTCATCGAGGGTCGGGTGAGGGTTCTCGACGACCAGGGCCCGGGTGAGGGGGCCGAGCAGCACGCGCGCCATGGCGACTCCGAGGGGGAGGGGAGCGCCGGCTTAGCCGCTGCCCGCCCGACCGGCCCTGCCCTGGCTCAGTACACGGTCAGCGCGCCGGCGTTCGCGGCGTTGTAGCCGTCGTTGCTGCCGCTGCCCCCGCAGCCCGAGCCGCCCAGATCGCAGTAGAGCCAGCTGCGCCCGCCGTCGGCGCTCACCCGCCCGCAGTAGTCGAAGGTCCCGGTGACCGCGGGGGCCACAAAACCGCCCATGTACTCGTCATTCGCGAGATCACCGCTGGTGAGGCCATCCTTGTCGGCGTTGTAGCTGGCGGTGGTCCAGACCCAGCCCGCGCCCACCGCCGGGTCGCCGTTGTTCGGGCCGAGGCCGACCTGGACGGTCAGGCCGGCGCCGGAGCCCGCGCCCACCGTGACCCCCGGCTGGTACACCCAGACGAAGACGTCGGCGCTCGTCGCGCTGGGGGTGAGCGACTGGGTGCAGGGCCACTGCATGTGGCAGTAGTCGACCGGCACGTCCACGTCGGCGTC
>JBJONS010000340.1:0-5591 GCA_046051725.1 Pseudomonadota bacterium
GCGCCGCTCGGCGCCCTGGCCCGGGCGGCCCGGGCCGCGTCGGCCGCCGGCGAGGTCGAGCGGGCGCGGGCGGCGGCGGCGGCCCTGGGCCGGCGCGCGCCGGGTTTTGTCGGGCCGGCCCAGCTGCGCCACCGGGTCGATGGCTGAGGGGATCGGGGGGCCGGCATCCGCTGCAAGGGCGCGCCAGCGGCCCTGTTTGCTTGACAGACCGCTGGTGCTCGACTAACTGCGACGGGTATGGCCGGGAGCCGTTCCTTTGGCGACCTGACGCGCCCTCCGCCGCCGCTCTCTCGGGCGGTGAGGGGGTGAAGCAGGCCAGCCCCCTTCACCTTCGCTCCCACGACCAGTTCAGGTGACTCATGAGTACGACCATCGCCCAGCCCGCTGAAGTCAAGCGGGCCTGGTTTGTCGTCGACGCGGCGGGCCTGACCCTGGGCCGGCTCGCGACCCGCATCGCGACCGTGCTGCGCGGCAAGCACAAGCCCGACTTCACGCACCACGTCGACAACGGTGACTTTGTCATCGTCATCAACGCCGAGAAGGTCAACCTGACGGGCCGCAAGCTCGACCAGAAGACCTACAACCACTACAGCGGCTACCCGGGCGGCATGCACACCCGCACCGCCCGGCAGGTCCTCGCCACCCACCCGACCCGGGTCATCGAGTCGGCCGTGAAGCGGATGCTGCCCAAGAACCGCCTGTCGAGCAAGGTCTTCACCAAGCTCAAGGTCTACGCCGGCGGGGAGCACCCCCACGCCGCGCAGCAGCCCCAGCCCTTCCCCGACTACGTCTGAGAGGACGCGCCCATGGCCCCGACCCAGTACTACGGCACCGGCCGGCGCAAGACCGCCGTCGCGCGCGTCTTCATCCGCCCCGGCAGCGGCAAGATCACGGTCAACCACCGCGATTTTGAGAACTACTTCATCCGCGAGAGCGCGCAGCTGATCATCCGTCAGGCGCTGGCCCTCGTCGAGTCGGCCAACGACTTCGACGTGTACGTCAACGTCTGCGGCGGCGGCAAGTCGGGTCAGGCGGGCGCTGTGCGCCTCGGCCTCTCCCGCGCGCTCGTGGCCTTCAACCCGAACTACCGCGCGGCCCTCAAGCCGGCCGGCCTGCTGACCCGCGACGCCCGTAAGGTCGAGCGCAAGAAGTACGGCCGCCCGGGCGCCCGCAAGCGGTTCCAGTTCAGCAAGCGCTGAGCGCCGCGCGCCAAGTCCGCTTGGCGCCGTCCAGCACCGCCCCCGGGTCCAGGCCCGGCGGGCGGTCCTGCCTTTTGGGGGGCTGCGGCGGCGCATGCCTCCCGCCCGCGCACCCGGAGCTCCCGTGGACCTCATCGGCGTCATCCCGGCCCGCCTGGCCTCGCAGCGCCTGCCCGAGAAGGCGCTCGCCGAGATCGGCGGCGAGCCCATGCTGATCGCGGTGTGGCGCCGCGCGCGGCGCGTGCTCGACCGCGTGATCCTCGCCGTCGACGGCCCCGCGCTCGCCGCGGTGGGCGAGGCCGCGGGCGCCGAGGTCGTGATCACCGACCCGGCGCTGCCCTCGGGCTCGGATCGCGTGGCCGCCGCGCTCGACGCGCTGAAGCTGCGCCCTGACGCGGTGATCAACATCCAGGGCGACCAGCCCTTCTTGGCCGAGGCGCACCTGCGCGCGCTCTGCGGCACCCTGGGCGGCGCGCCGGTCACCACCCTCGCCGCGCCGCTCGCCGATCCCGCCGATCCGGCCCGGGTCAAGGTGGTCTGCGACCCGCGGGGCCGCGCGCTCTACTTCTCCCGGGCCGCGATCCCGCATGGCGGTCCGTACCGGCAGCACGTCGGGCTCTACCGCTTCTCCCCCGAGGCCCTCGCGCGCTTCGTCGCCGCGCCGCCGAGCCCGCTCGAGCGCCTCGAGCGGCTCGAACAGCTCCGCCTGATGGAGATCGGCGTGCCCATCGATGTGATCGACGTAGACGAGCCCGCGTTCTCGGTCGACACCGCCGAGGACCTCGCCGAAGCGCGGCGGCGCGCGGCGGTTAGCAGCGCGCGGCGGCCCGCCCCGGGGCGCCCGGGGGGACCATGAAGAAGCAGAAGTTCATCTTTGTGACCGGCGGCGTGCTGTCCTCGCTGGGGAAGGGGCTCAGCGCCGCGGCCATCGGCGCGATCCTCGAGGCGCGGGGCCTGCGGGTCACCAACGTCAAGATGGACCCCTACCTGAACATCGACCCGGGCACGATGAGCCCGTACCAGCACGGCGAGGTCTTCGTCACCGACGACGGGGCCGAGACCGACCTCGACCTCGGGCACTACGAGCGCTTCGTCAGCACGCCGGTCTCGCAGCGCAACAGCTTCACCACCGGGCGGGTGTACCGGAACGTCATCGAGCGCGAGCGGCGGGGCGATTACCTCGGCCGCACGGTGCAGGTGATCCCCCACATCACCGATGAGATCAAGCACCTCATCTTCCAGGCCGCCGACGGCGCCGACATCACCATCGTCGAGGTCGGCGGCACGGTCGGCGACATCGAGTCGCTGCCCTTCCTCGAGGCCATCCGGCAGATGCGCAGCGCGGCCGGGCCCGAGAACGTGCTGTTCATGCACGTCACGCTCGTGCCCTACATCCGCACGAGCGGTGAGCTCAAGACCAAGCCGACCCAACACAGCGTCAAAGAGCTGCGCGAGATTGGCATCCAGCCCGATGTGTTGCTCTGCCGCTGCGACCGCGACCTGCCCAAAGACATCCGCGAGAAGCTGGCCCTGTTCTGCGACGTGGCCAAGGACTGCGTGATCGCCGCGCCAGACGTCGAGAACATCTACGAGCTGCCCCTGGTCTTCAAGCAGCAAGACCTCGACGAGCGCGTGCTGACCCGGCTTGGCGTCTGGAGCGGCCAGGCCCGGCTCGAGCGCTGGGAGGCGTTGATCGCCCGCTGGCGCGCCGCGCGGCGCCCGGTCGAGATCGCGATCGTCGGCAAGTACGTCAACCTCGCCGACACCTACAAGTCGCTCAACGAGTCCCTGCACCACGCGGGCGTGGCCAGCGACGCCAAGGTGACCCTCCGCTACATCGACAGCGAGCAGCTCGACCTGGTCGACCCGGGCGCGGCGCTGCGCGGCTGCGACGGCGTGCTCGTCCCCGGCGGCTTCGGCGAGCGCGGGGTCGAGGGGAAGATCGCCGCGATCCGCTGGGCGCGCGAGCAAGGTGTGCCCTTCTTCGGCATCTGCCTGGGCATGCAGCTCGCGGTCATTGAGTTCGCCCGGGGTGTGCTCGGCTGGCGCGACGCGCACAGCCGTGAGTTCTCCCAAGACTCGGGCCACCTCGTCATCCAGCTCATGGACGGCCAACGCCAGGTGACCGACAAGGGGGGGACGATGCGCCTCGGCGCCTGGCCCTGCCAGCTGCGCGAAGGCAGCCGCGCCGCGCGGATCTACGCGTCGACCGCCATCGAAGAGCGGCACCGCCACCGCTTCGAGGTCGACCCGGGCGTCTTTGGCGCGCTGGAGGCCGCGGGCATGATCGTGTCGGGGAAGAGCCCGGACGGCGCGCTCGCCGAGGTGATCGAGCTGCGCGACCACCGCTTCTTCGTCGCCTGCCAGTTCCACCCCGAGTTCAAGAGCCGGCCCTTGGCGCCCCACCCGCTGTTCCGCTCCTTCGTCGGGGCCGCGTTGGAGTTCCGCGAGCGGGTCTGACCGGCGGCGCAGGCCGCGCCGGTCCCCGCCTTCACCCAGGCGGGGACCGGTCCGCCATCGCTCGCTGGAGATGACGTCCAGGACGATGATGTGCGCTTGTCGCCGATTGTCGTTGCAAGCGACGTGCCAGCCGTGACAGACTGGAAGCGTCGGGGCGCCCGCGCGGGCGCGGCGCGCGGCCCAGCGCGCGACCCGGCGTCCCAGAGGCAGGAGCACGATGGCGATCAACATGCACATGGGTTTGGCCCAAAAGCAGACCCAGAAGCTGGTGATGACCCAGGCCTACCAGCAGGCGATCAAGCTGCTGCAGCTCAACCACATGGAGCTGGCCGCCGCCATCGAGCAAGAGCTGATGGAGAACCCTGCGCTCGAAGAGTCCCAGGACGGCGGCGAAGAGATCACCAGCGAGGCCGAAGACCGCATGGTCGACGAGCTGCGGCACATCGAGGCCGACGCCGCCGAGCAGTCCAACGGCATCGAGGGCAGCACCGACCGCAAGGACCTCGAGCGGCTGCTCGAGCGCTTCGAGTCGACCCAGCTCGATCCGAGCCCCTCGGGATCGAGCGGCCAAGATGAGCTGCCGCCCATCGAGACCAACCTCCGCAGCTCTGAGAACCTCGCCCAGCACCTGCTCCACCAGCTCGGCATGACCTTCTGCACCGAGGACGAGCGGCGGGCCGGGGTGGTGATCATCTACAACCTCGACCGCAACGGCTACCTCGAGATGAGCCTCGAGGACGTCGCAGAAGAGGCCGGCGTCGACATGGACGCGGCCGAGGGCGCCAAAGAGATCGTGCAGGGCCTCGACCCGGTGGGCTGCGGCAGCCTCGACCACGTCGAAGCGCTGCGCATCCAAGCCAAGCGCGCCTGGCCCGAAGACCCCACCTTTGATCGCATCCTGCTCCACCACCTCGAGGACCTCGAGGCGCGGGCCTATGGCGTCATCGCCAAAAGCATCGGCCAGGACGTGGAAGACGTGGTCGAGTACCACAAGATGATCCAAGAGCTGAGCCCGCGGCCGGGCCTGCCCTACGCCGACGAGCAGGACCACTACGTCAGCCCCGACGTCGAGGTGATCAAGAAGGGCGACACCTGGCAGATCCTCCAAAACGATGACGGGCTGCCTCACCTCCACATGAACGCCTACTACCGGCAGATCGTGGACGCGAAGGGCTCGTCCAAAGAGGATCTCAAGTACGTCAAAGAGCGCCTCGAAGCAGCTGAGTTCCTTATCCGCAGCATCTACAAGCGGCAGCGCACCATCCACAAGGTGGTCGAGTGCATCATCGAGCGCCAGCAGGAGTTTTTTGACCACGGCCCCGAGCACCTCAAGCCGATGGTGCTCCGCGAGATCGCCGACCAGATCGGCGTGCACGAGTCGACCGTCTCGCGGGTGACCTCGGGCAAGTACATGCAGTGCCCCCAGGGGCTGTTTGAGCTGAAGTACTTCTTCAACGCCGGCATCGCGCGGAACGTGGGCGGTGACTTGGCGGGTGAGGCGGTCAAGCTCAAGATCCGCAAGCTGGTCGCAGACGAGGACCCCAAGAACCCGCTCTCGGACAACGAGCTGGTCGACCTGCTCGCCCGCGAGGACATCACCATCGCGAGGCGGACCGTCGCGAAGTACCGCGAGGCCATGGGCATCCTCACCTCGACCAAGCGCAAGCGCCTGTTCTAAGGCAGCTTGAGCGGACAGTGCGGACACGGGCTGGCCCAGGGCGGGACGGGGCACATTAGAGCGGGATGAGGAGATCCCCGCCGTGAACCAGCCCACCGCCCCGCAGCCGCGTCGCCTGCCCGACCTCCGGGTGCGGCTGGACGCAGGCGGCGCTCCTCCGACGCCGACCGAGCGCTACGCCGCTTGGACCCACGCCCACGCCCTCCACATGGTCGGCGGCTTTCACGACGGCATGGCGGTCTGGCTGCCGGGCC
>JBJONS010000341.1:0-3259 GCA_046051725.1 Pseudomonadota bacterium
CCGATCCAGGTGGCCGGCAGGAAGACCATCTCGTTGGCCACACCGAGCTGGATGCTGTTTTGGAGGCGGTGCACCAGGACCGTGTGCACCGACCACAGCCCGCCCACCGCGACCAGACCGCCGAGGATGCCCTGCAGCGCGCCCTCGATGAGGAAGGGCGCGATGATGAAGGCGCTCGAGGCGCCGACCAGCTTCTCGATCTCCACCTCGTCGCGGCGGGAGTAGAGCACCAGGTTCACCGTGTTGCTGACCACGAAAAGGGCCGTCCCGGTGATGATCACACCGAGCAGCGCGCCGAGCAGCTGCAGGGTCCGCAAGAACTCGTTGAAGCGGGCCACCCAGTCCTGCCCCATGTCCACGTCGCTGAACTCGTCGGCGGGCAGCAGGTCGGCGAAGCTGTTGGGCGCGGCGACCGCGCCGTCCAGCAGGGTGATCTCGACCGACGCCGGCAGCACGCCGGGGCCGAGCTCGGCCAGGGCGGTCGAGACGCCCTCGACCCGCGCGATGAGCCAGTCCTGCGCCTCTTCCTCGGAGACGTAGACCACCTTGGCGACCCGCGGGTCCTTGGCCAGGCGCTCCCGGATGGCGAAGCGCCGCTGCTCGGGCACATCCGGCAGGAAGTAGGCGCTCACATGGACGTCGCGGGTCCACTCGGTGACCATGCGGTTCAGGTTGAACTGCACGCTCAAAAACACGCCCACCAGCAAGAGCGCCGAGGCGATGACGCCGATGGCGACGCTGTGCAGGTACAGGTTCTCCCACATCGAGCGCGCGGCCCGGCGGAGGATGTGCGCCGACTGGCTCACGAGGCCTCCAGCCGGCCGGCCCGGAAGCGCAGCGTTCGGTAGGGGAAGCGCTGCATCAGGCCCGCATCATGGGTGGCCACCATGACCGTGGTGCCGCGGAGGTTGACCGCTTGCAGCACCTCCATCACCTCGATCGCCATGGCCCCGTCGAGGTTCCCCGTGGGCTCGTCGGCGAGGATCACGGCGGGGTCGTTGACGATCGCCCGGGCGACCGCCACGCGCTGCTGCTCGCCGCCCGACAGCGACAGCGGGAGCTCGTCGCCGCGCCCGCGCAGGCCGACGATCGACAGGACCGCCGCCACCCGCCGACCGATGACCTCGCGGGGGGTGCCGAGCACCTCGAGGGCCAAGCCGACGTTATCGGCCACGGTGCGCCGCGGGATCAGCTTGAAATCTTGAAAGACCACGCCCATGTGCCGGCGGAGGTGGGCGATGTCGCGGTCTTTGGCCGGTCCCATGTCGATGTTGTTGATGAGCAGCTTGCCGCGGGTGGGCTTGATCGCGCCGTAGAGCAGCTTCAGCAGCGTCGACTTGCCCGCCCCGCTCGGCCCCGAGATGTAGCAGAACTCGCCCTTGGTCACGTGCACCGACACGTCGATCAGCGCGCCGACCCCGGCGTACTCTTTGCTCACCCGGTAGAGGCGGATCATCGGTGTCCGCTCCCCGGCAGGCCGAAGGCCTCGCCGTCGTCGTCGCGAATATCGACCAGCTCGACATCCCCGAGCGGGCCGCCGAGGAAGCGCTCGCCGACGACGTGGAAGCGCTCGACGTGGTCGGTCACCAAGAAGCGCTGGCTGCCGCCGCCGGACGCGCGGAGGAGCTGGTGCGCGGCCAGCATGCCCGCGGTGGCCTCGGCGGTGCTGCGCGCCGAGTCGACGAGAGCGACGCCGGGGAGGGCCTTTCGGATCGCGCCTGCGAGCAGCGGGTAGTGCGTGCACCCGAGGATGAGGGTGTCGGCGCCGCCGGCGAGCGGCTCGAGATAGCGCTGAGCCACGCGATCCGCGATGTCGCCCTCGTGCCAGCCCTCTTCGGCCAGCGCGACGAACAGCGGGCAGGCGAGCGCATCGACCCGCAGGTCGGGCGCCCGCGAGAGCAGCGCGCGGGTGTAGGCGCCGCCGCGCACGGTGCCCTCGGTGCCGATGACCGCGACGTAGCGGTTGCGGGTCACGGCGAGGGCCCGCTCGACGCCGGGCTCGATGACGCCGAGCACGGGCACGCCCAGCGCGGCGCCGGCCGCGGCGAGGCTCGGCAGGGCCCAGGTGGTGGCCGTGTTGCAGGCGACCACCAAGGCCTTGATCCCCCGGCGCCACAGGTGGCCGGCGACGCGGTGCGAGTAGCGCCGGACGGTGTCACCCGAGCGTGCGCCGTAGGGGACCCGCGCGGTGTCGCCGAGGTAGAGCAGATCTTCGCCGGGGAGCCGGGCGGCCAGGGCCTGCATCACCGTCAGGCCGCCGACGCCCGAGTCGAAGACGCCGATGGGGAGGTCGGCCGACGCCCCCTGTGGAGTGGTTGCGGGCGCGGGGCCCGGGCTGGCTGCGGGAGACACGTCACGTCCGCGATATGAAGGCAAATCAGGACTAACACGGGGCGGCGCGGGGCGGTGGAGCCCCCCGCGGTCAAGGCCGGCGGTGGAGGACACATGAGCGTGGTGGCGGTCTATGGCGGAAGCTTCAACCCCCCGCACCTCGCGCACGCCATGGTCGCGACCACGCTGAAGCTGTCGGGCCTCTGTGATGAGCTTTGGATGATCCCGGTCTTTCGCCACGCCTTCGAGGCGACGCAGCGCAAGCGGCTCGCCCCCTTCGACCGGCGGGTGGCGTGGTGCGCGGCCCTGGGGGCGGCGCTGGGCCCCTGGCTGCGGGTGAGCGCGGTCGAGGCCACGCTGCCGCCGCCCTCCTACACGATCAACACGCTTCGCCACCTCGCAAAGACACATCCAGATCGGCGTTTTCGCTTGGTGGTCGGCGCCGATGTGCTCGGCGAGACCGCGGCCTGGAGCCGCTGGGAGCAGATCGTGGCCGACTTCGACCCCATCGTGGTGGGCCGGCAGGGCGTCGATCTCCCCCTGCCACGGCCCGCGCTCGCGCTCCCGGCGGTCTCCTCCTCCGAGGTCCGCCGGCGCCTGCGCGGGGGGGAGCCTGTCGACCACCTCCTCCCGAAGGTGGTGCTCGATGATCTCCTCCAGCACGGCATTCCGGAGGAGTGGGCGACAGAGCTCGACGGCCCTTGAGCGCCGCTGCGCGCCGCAGAAGGTCCGAAGGTCAGAAGGCCTGAAGGACGGGCCCCGCGGGCCGCTCAGAGCTCGGGGAAGTAGATGGCGACCTCGGGGGAGACCGGCGGTGCGGCGCCCTGCCCGCCAACCAAGAGCAGGTTCGTGTCGGTCGGGTCGAGCGCGAGAAGGGGCTGGGCGGCGCTCTGCCGGAGGCCGCCCTCCACCGCGCCAGGATCGCAGT
>JBJONS010000342.1:0-4499 GCA_046051725.1 Pseudomonadota bacterium
GGGGCGAAGCGGCCGCGCAGCGGGTCGGCCGCCCGGCGGCCGACGGAGCGCAGCGACCCCGCGCAGCACCCGGCCCGCCGGGCCGGGGCCCGGCGGGGCCGCCCCTTAGGGCAGGCCGGTGAGCTGCCGGGTGGTGCCGACCGTCACGTTGCCGGCGTTGTCGAGGGCGCAGAGCCGGTAGCTGTACTTGCGGCCGGCGACCTGGCCGGTGTGGGTGTAGGTCCGCGCGGTGCCGGTGTAGAGCACCGTGCCGGTCGTGCAGGTGCTCGCCGGATACGCGGTGCCCTCGAGCACCACCAGCTTGTAGCCGGCGAGGCCCGACGAGGCGTCGGTCGACGCGGTCCAGCTCAGGTTGCTGACCCGGCCCGCCGCGGCGGTGCCCGACAGCGTCGAGGTGGTCGGCGCGGTCACCTCGTAGATGATGGTGTCGGTGGCGTTGGCGCTGGTGTTGCCGAACCGGTCGCGGAACTTCACGTACACGGTCTTGGTGCCGACGCCGGTGGCCAGGGTGTGGGCCCGGGTCGTCGTGTAGGCCACCCAGGTCGTGCAGGTCGTCGTGTTGCTCACGCACATCTGGGTCACGCCCGAGTCGTCGCTGGCCGAGATGGTCAGCGTGCTGGCGGTCACCTTGGTGCCGATGGCGCCGGCGTTGATGCTCACGCTGCCCGACGCGGGCGGGGTGGTGTCGGCCGTGCTCACCAGGAAGGTCGTGCCCGCCGACATGTTGCCCGCGGCGTCGATGGCGCAGACCCGCATGCCGTAGACCTGGCCGCCGAGCAGGCCGCTGATGTTGGCGGTGAGCGCATCGCCGCTGTAGGCGAGCGTTCCGGCGCTGCAGCTCGCGGGCGGGGTGCTCAGGGCGTAGACCGCCCGGTAGCTGGCCACCCCCGAGTCGGCGTCGCTGTAGTCCGACCACTCGAGGCGGGCGGTGCGGTCCGAGGTCGCCACCCCGGTCGCGTCGCCGTCGACCGGCGCCGCCGTCTCGACCTGGATGCTGTCGTTGACCGGGGTGACGCTGCGGTTGCCCCAGGTGTCTTCGAACCAGGCGTAGAGGGTCTGCTCGCCGCTGATCCCAGCGAGGGTGGCGCTGACCGGGCCCGGGTAGGCCTGCCAGGCGCTGCAGTCCTCGGCGCTGTCCGACACGCAGACCTGGGCCACCCCGGTGGCGTCGGTCGCCGACGCGGTGACGGTCACGCTGGCCGTGTTGGTCCAGCCCGCGTCGGCGTTGATCGCGATGGTGCCGACCGGGCCGTCAAACTCGGGCAGCGGCCGCACCACCAGCGTGTCGCCGGCCGAGACGTTGCCCACCGCGTCGACCGCGCACAGCCGCACGGCGTAGCGCTGACCCGGGGTGAGGTCGGTGAGCGTGGTGAGGTCTTCCACGCCCTCCCAGCTGTACTCGCCCGAGGCGCAGTCCTCGGGGGCCTCGGTGCCGGCGTTGTAGGCGATGCGGTAGCCCGCGAGCCCGCTGGCGGTGTCAAAGGCGCCCGACCAGGACAGGTCGACGGTGGTGCCGGTCACGCCATCTTCGGCCAGGACGGCGTCCTCGGGCGCGGTCTGGTCGAGCTGAATGGTGTCGCTGGCGGGGGCCGCGGTCTCGTTGCCGTAGCTGTCGCGGAACCAGACGTTGACCGTGTGGACGCCGTCGCCGGCCTCGAGGGTGAAGGGCAGGCTGGCGCCGTGGGCCTGCCAGGCGCTGCAGGACGCGTCCTCGCTGATGCAGACCTCGCTGACCCCGGCGGTGTCGGTGGCGCTGCTCGCCACGCTGACCGCGAGGCTGCCGGTGAAGGCCGCGCCGCTGTCCACGCTGACCTGGCCATCGGTCGGCGCCGTGGCGTCGATGGTCAGCCGGGTCTCGAGCGTGCCCGGCGACATGTTGCCGGCCAGGTCGATGGCGCAGACCCGCACGTTGACCGTGCTGCCCAGCGGGAGCGCGCCGAGGGTCACCGCGGTGTCGGCGCCCCGGTAGAGCTCTTCGCCCTCGGTGCAGCTGGCCGGCGCGGTCTCGCCCAGGGTGTAGACGGCGACGTACGCGCCCACCGCGCTGGTGTCGTCGAGGAAGCCCGACCAGTCTGCGGTCAGCGTGGTGTCGTCGGCCTGGGCGAGCACCAGCTCGCCGTCCAGCGGCGCGGCGCGGTCGATGACCACCGAGGCCTCGGCGGCCTCGTCGCTGAGGTTGCCGAGACCGTCGCGGAACCAGGCGTACAAGGTCAGCGGGCCGTCCTCGCCCTCAGGCACCTCGTAGGTGGTGGCGGTGTCGTAGGTGACCCAGTCGTCGCAGAGGTCGGGGTCGTCCGAGATGCACATCTCGGCGACGCCGTCGCTGTCTTCGGCGCTGAGCGTCAGATCGAGCACCGCGTCGGCGGTGTAGGCCTCGCCCTCATTGATGACCAGCGCGTCGGCCTCGGGGCCCACCGCGTTGGGCGCGGTGGTCGCGCTCGCCGTCACGCCCGTCGAGAGGTTGCCGACCTCGTCGACCGCACAGACGCGGAAGCTGTAGAGCTGGCCCGGCAGCAGGCCAGACACCGTGCCCTGCTCGCCCGCGCCGGTGTAGCCGACCCGACCGGTCGCGCAGCTGATGGGCGCCCGCACCCCGGCCGCGTAGACCACCTTGTAGCTGTCGACATCGGTGTGGACATCGCTGAACCCAGCCCACTGGACGTCAATCTCGCTGCCGCTGGCCACGAGCGCGGTGGCGGTGCCGTTCACCGGGCGGGTCTGGTCTTGCAGCACGCTGTCGCTGGCCGCGCTGGTCGTGACGTTGTTGTAGACGTCTCTGAAGAAGGCGCGCACGGTGCGGTTGCCGGTGCCGCCGCTGAGCGTCCAGGTCTTCGTGGTCGCGAAGGTGGTCCAGGCCGTGCAGGTGGTCGAGTTGGTCAAGCAGACGTGGGTGACCCGGGTGTCGTCTTCGGCCGCCAAGGTCAGGGTCACGCGCGGACCCTTGACCGAGGCGGCGCCGCCGGCGATCTCGACCGCGCCGCCGGTGGGCGGGTTGTACTCGGGCGCCGGGCGGCCGGTCACCACCTTGCCCGACGAGATGTTGCCGGCGGTGTCGACCGCGCAGACCCGCCAGCTGTAGGTCGTGCCGTCGACCAGGCCGGTGCGGGTGAAGTTGCCGTCGACGCTGGTCATCACCGCGGTGCCGCTGCAGCTCGAGGGCGCGCGGGTGCCGGTGGCCTGCATCAGCTTGTACGAGGCGACGCCGCTGAGCGCGTCGGTGTAGCCGCTGGCCGTGATCTGGGCGGTGCCGGCGCTGGTGGTGATCCCCAGCGTGCCGTTGACCGGCTTGGTCAGGTCGAGCCCGATGCTGTCGCTGACCGGGGCCGCGGTGACGTTGCCCATCGCGTCGCGGTACCAGGCGTTGACCGTGTGCGTGCCGTTCGAGCGGCGCATCGAGAACCGCGTGGTGGGGCGAAGCGCAGCCCAGCGCGTGCAGGTCGCCGCTTCGCTCAGGCAGATGTGGCTGACCCCGCTCGGATCGGTGGCGGCGGTCGTGACCGTCACGCTGCTCGAGTTGGTCCAGATCGCGCCGCTGTTGAGCACGATCGAGGCGTCGGTGGGCGCGTCGTACTCGCTGGCCGGACGGGCGGTCGCGGTCACGCCGGCCGACACGTTGCCGGCGCCGTCGATCGCGCAGAGCCGCCAGGAGTAGGTCGTGCCGTCGATGAGGCCGGTGACCGTGGCGCTCGAGGCGCTGCCGCGCCAGGCCTCGGTGCCCGAGGTGCACGAGGAGGGCGCGGTGGTGCCCGTCGCCCGCCGCAGCACGTACTCGGCGATGCCGGTGCCCGGGTCGGCGAAGCCGGTCCAGCTGAACTCGACCTGCCCGCTGCCGGCGGTCGCGCTGAGCGTGCCGTCGGTGGGCCGGGTCGCGTCGTAGATGATCGTGTCGGTCACGGGCTCGGACACGTTGCCGGCCGCGTCGCGGAAGCGCACGTAGACCGTGCGGGGCCCGGCGGCGCCCGAGACCGAGGTGGCGCTCGTGGCCGCGTAGGTGACCCACGAGGTGCAGGAGCTCGACTGGCTCACGCACATCTGCGTGACCGCGGTGTCGTCGGTGGCCGAGAGCGCGAGGCTGACCCGCGAGGCGCGGGTGGTGGCGTCGCCGCCGTTGATCACGACCGAGACGCCCACCGGCGCGGTGGTGTCGCCGCTGGTCGCCGCCGCGGGGCGGGCGCCGCCCGAGGCGCCGGCCAGGGGCGCGCAGCGCTCGGCCTCTTCTTTGGTCAGGGGCCGCTCGTCGAGGCGGTGCAGCCCGCCGCCCGGGCCCGCCTCGGCGAGCAGCGCGGCGAGCTGCGCCTCGCCCTCGGCGCCGACCAGCAGGGCGCGGCCGCCCTCGAGGCCGCCGCACCAGGAGAGCCGCTCGGCGAGCGCGCGCGGCAGCTCACCCTCGAGCTGCACCCCCGCAGCGCCGCCCGCGCGCAGCTGCGCGCGGAGGGGGGCCAGCGCCTCGTCGAGGGCCAGCGCCTCGGCGACGGGCAGCCCCCCAGCGCGGACGGGGC
>JBJONS010000343.1:0-10595 GCA_046051725.1 Pseudomonadota bacterium
CGATGGTGAGCTGCCGGACCATCGGGGTGTGGAAGTCGGCCGAGACCCGCAGGCTGTGCGGGCCAGGCGCGACCGCCCGGCTGAGCGGCGCGGGGCCGAGCTCGACGTTGTCCAGCCAGACCGTGGCGCCCGAGACCTTGCTGCTCACGCGCAGGATGCCGGTCGCGGCCGGCGCCTCGACCGGCGCAGGCGCAGGCGGAGGAGGCGGGGCCGGCGCGGGCGGCGGAGGCGGGGCCGGCGCGGGCGGCGGAGGCGGAGCCGGCGCTTCGGGCGGAGGGGCCGGCTCGGCGGGCGCCGGCGGAGCGGGCGCTTCAGGCGGAGGAGCCGGCGGCGGAGCGGGCGCTTCGGGCGGAGGAGCCGGAGCTTCGGGCGGAGGAGCCGGAGCCGGCGCCTCGGCGGCCGGGGCGGGCTCTTGGGCGCGGGCGGCGGGGGCCAGGGCGACCAGGGGCCCGATGAGCGCCAGCGGCGCGGCGCCCACGATGAGCGCCAGCGGCGCGGCGAACACGAGGGCCGCGGCGACGGCGCGACGGGCGGCGGGGGCGCCAGGCCAGCGGCGGTGCGGGGCAGGGGACATCAGCGCTCCTCGGGGCATGGGCAGAGCCTACCAGCCCGGCCGCCTCCCCCCTCCCTTCGGTGGAGCGCTCCTCCACAATGACCTGCATCACGCTGTCTTCGCGATGCGTCCCGCAGACGCCTCGGCCGGCGCGCGGCGCGGCCCCCCGGGGGCTCAGCCGCCGCGCAGGGTCCGCAGGTCGCCGGACCGCACGGTCAGGCGCTGGGCATCGAGCCACTCCAGGAGGGGAATGGCGTGCTGGCGGCTCAGATCGAAGAGCGCCTTGCAGTCTTGGGCGCTCAGGCCGCCGGTGGCGCGGATGTGGGCGCGCACCGCCTCTTTCACCTGCTCGGTAACCTCGACGTGCAGCAGCCGATCTCCGACCTTCACCGCCACGCCGGACTCGAGCAGCAGCTGGATCAGGTCGGGGTGGGCGTCGAGCTCGGCGAGGCGGGGGCCGGTGACGCCCGCCGCGCGCAGGTCCGCGGTCAGGCGGCGCAGCGCGGCGCCGGCGGGGCCGTCGAGGTCGGGGGCGTGGCCGGCGAGGCGCAGGCGCGGGCCCTCGCTGACCAGGGCGCCCTCTTCGCACAGGTGCTGCACCAGCGCGTCAAAGAGGCGCTCGGGCAGCTCTGGCACCGCGGCGCTGCGCACCTCGCGCCGGGGGCAGCCCGCGCGGAGGGGGTGCGCCGCGTGGTAGGCCTGCAGCGCGTCGATCACAGCGCGGCGGTGGCGGTCGAGCTGGGCCGGGGCGAGGCGCCGGTCGCCCAAGCGGGCCCCGAGCCCGGGCGGCAGCAGCTGGGCGCGCGGGTCGGCCTCGGCGAGGCCCAGTGCGCCGGCCCGGTCCAGCAGCGGGCCCGGGTCCCCCGCCCGCAGGCGCAGCAGCTCGGCGCGGACCCGGGGCAGGTCGCGGCGGCGGACCCGTGGGGCCTGCGCGTCGAGCACGACGCCCCCGCCGATGGTCTCGACGGGGGACTCGCGCCGCAGCACGAAGCGGTCGCCGTCGAGCGCGACCAGCGGCGCCTCGCAGCGCAGCTGGGCGAGCAGGCGGTCACCGGGGAACATCGGCGGGCCGAGCTCGGCCTCGGGCAGGGGCGCGCTGATGGTCTGCACCACCGCCATCACCTCGGCGGTGCCGAGCAGCAGGCGCAGGCGGGCGCCGTCGTCCAGCGCCGGCGCGGTGGGCAACAGCTCGAGCTCGACGTCGATCACGGCGGTCGGGCGCAGGGCGTCGGGGTGGCTGACCACGAGCCCGCGGCCGAGCTCGGCGTGCTCGACGCCGGCGAGGTTCAGCGCGGCGCGGTCGCCGGCCTGGGCGCGGTCGACCGGCTGGCCGTCGCGCTGCAGGCCGCGCAGCCGGGCCCGCTGCCCGGTCGGAAGCACGACCAGCTCGTCGCCGTCGCGCACCACGCCCGAGCGCACCGTGCCGGTCACCACCGCCCCGAAGCCCGGGCGCAGGAAGGCCCGGTCGACCGGCAGGCGAAACGGGCCGCCGGCGCCGCGGTCGGGCGCGGGCAGGGCGTCGAGCGCCGCCCGGAGCGCGTCGTGGCCGGCCAGGGCCTTGCCGCTCGCCACCGGCAGGACCGGCGCGCCCTCGAGGAAGGTGCCGGCCACCGCCTCTTCGACGTCCATGCGGGCGAGCTCGAGGCCGTCGGCGTCGACCAGATCGGGGCAGGTCAGGATCACGAGGCCGCAGGGCACGCCGAGCAGCTGCAGGATGGCGAGGTGCTCGCGGGTCTGGGGCATCACGCCCTCGACCGCCGACACGCAGAGCAGGGCAGCGTCGAGCCCGCAGGCGCCGGCGACCATCGTGCGCACGAGGCGCTCGTGGCCGGGCACGTCGACGAAGCTGACCCGGCGGCCCGAGGGCAGGGTCGCGCCGACAAAGCCGAGCTGGATGGTGATCCCGCGGGCCTTCTCTTCGGGGCTGCGGTCGAGGTCGACCCCGGTCAGCGCGCGGACCAGCGAGGTCTTGCCGTGATCGATGTGGCCGGCGGTGCCGATGACCAGCGGAGGCAGGGGCACGGGCGCTCCAGCGGGCCGCGCGGGGGCGCGGGCGGGAGGGCCGCGCTAATTCCCCGCGGCGGGGCCGACCGGCGGTCCGGAGGGGAGGGGCCGTGTCCAGCACATCCGGATCCAGCAGCGCGACCAGCGGCGCGTTCGCCCGCGGAGGCCCCAGCGGCGCGGCGGGCCAGGCCACGGGGCCGCGGCCGATCGGCGCGGGCGCCAGCGGGCTGCTCGACGGGGCGGCGCTGTTCCCGACCGACGCCCCGCCGCGGCGCGCGCCAGGCCAGCACTTCGTCCGCGTCGGCGAGGGCCCGGCCGAGGGGCCGCTGAGCCGGCTGCAGCTGCGCGAAGAGGTCTACGCCGGCGACGACCGCGAGGGCGCCACGGTGGCCGAAGACCCAGCGGGCCCGTGGCGCCCGCTGCGCGACGAGCCGTGGATGGCCGACCTGGTCGCGCTGCGCGAGGGTGATCGCCGGGGGGTCAAGCACGCGGTGCGCGAGGCGCCCAAGCCCGAGGCGGCGCCCGCGCCGGTGGTCGTGCCCCCGCCGCCGCCCGACCGCAGCCGCCTTGTGATGATCGGCGTGGCGGCCTTGGCGCTCGGCGTCATCGGCCTCACCGTCGCCTGGGTGCTGGCCTCGACCTGAGCGGCCGGGCCCGGCGGGCCCTCACTCCTCGCCGTCGACCGGCGCCGGCGCCTTGCGCCAGCCCGGCGCGCCCAGGCCGATCGGCGCGTGGTCGGCGATGCGCAGCTCGACGAGGCGAGCGTCCAGCGGGCCGTTCTTGATGGGGATGCGGCGGGTGGGCTTGAGGCCCAGCGCGCCCACCTGCTGGGTCGAGCCGACCAGCACAAAGGCGGTCCAGCCGAGGAAGCGCTGCCGCAGCACGTCGCCGAGGTTGCTGAGCGTCTCGCGCGCCTCGTGCTCGTCGCCGAGGCGCAGGCCGTAGGGCGGGTTGGTCACCACGAGGCCGGGCTCGCCGCGCGGGGGGCGGGCCTCCTCCATGCCGCCGCGGGTCAGGCGCAGGTCGAGGCCGGCGGCCGCGGCGTTGCGGCGGGTGAGGGTGAGCACGTCGGGGTCGCGCTCGACGCCGACGAGGCGCAGCTTGCGCTCGGCGGCGGCCCGGCGCCGCTCCATCGCGTCGCGCAGGACCATGTCCCACAGGGCGCGCTGGTGGCCCCGCCAGCGGTCAAAACCCCAGCGGCGGCGCAGCAGGCCGGGCGCGATGTCGCGCCGCACCATGCCCGCCTCGATGAGCAGCGTGCCCGAGCCGCACATCGGGTCGAGCAGGGTGCGCTCGTCGAGGCCGGTCCAGCCGGCGAGGCGCAGGATGGCCGCGGCGAGGTTCTCTTTGAGCGGAGCCTCGCCGGCCTGGCGGTCGAGCCCGCGCAGGTGCAGCGGCTCGCCGGCCAGATCGACGCTCAGCGCGGCCTCGGCGCCGCTGAGGTGCACGTGCAGGCGCAGGTCGGGGCGGTCGGTGTTGACGTCGGGGCGCCGGCCGGTGCGGTCGCGGATGGCGTCGCAGATGGCGTCCTTGACGACCCGGGCCGAGAAGCCCGAGTGGCGCAGCTGCTCGTTGACGCCCACGAAGTCGACGGTCAGCGTCTGGTCGGGGCCGAGCTGGCCCGACCAGTCGATCCCGCGCACGCCGGCGTAGAGCTGGTCGGCGTCGGCGGCCGGGAAGCAGGCCAGCTCGAGCAGCACCCGGCTGGCGAGCCGCGACCAGAGCGCGACGGTGTAGGCGAGCCGCAGATCGCCGGCGAAGAGCACGGCCCCGCGGCGCTCCTCGACCTTGGGGACGCCGAGCTCGAGGAGCTCTTGGGCGAGGAGGGGCTCGATGCCCCGGCTGCAGGTCGCGGAGAGGAGGTGGCGCATGGGGCGCGGGCTAATGCGCCCACCCCGCGGCCGCATGGGCCCCGGGGCGAGGGGGGCTCCGGCCCGCGATAGGGTCCCGATGAACCTGGGCCCGGCTTGGCCGCCTGTCCAGCGGGGTGACCGGGCGCAGAGGCCCCATCTCCACCGACGAGGGCGGGCGACCGGCCCCGCCGGCTCAGAGCTCGCTGGTGAGCAGGGCGGTCAGCTCGCGCACCGACAGCGACTGCCCGCCGTCGGCCCCGGCGAGCACGCCGTCGACCAGCTCGCGCTTGGTGGCGTGCAGCTCGAGGATCTGCTCTTCGATGGTGCCGGCGGCGACCAGCCGCACCACGGTGACCGGCTGGGTCTGCCCGATGCGGTGGGCGCGGTCGGTCGCTTGGTCCTCGACCGCGGGGTTCCACCAGGGGTCCATGTGGATGACCGCCGAGGCCCGGGTGAGGTTGAGGCCGGTGCCGCCCGCCTTGAGGCTGAGCAAGAAGACCGCGGCCTCGCCCGACTGGAAGCGCTTGACCAGGTGCGCCCGCTCGGGCGCGGGGGTGCCGCCGTCGAGGTACAGGAAGGGCAGGCGGGCCTCTTTGAGCCGCGGCTCGAGCAGGCGCAGCAGGCTCGTGAACTGCGAGAACACGAGGCAGGACTGCCCCTCTTCCCACAGCTCGGTGAGCAGCTCGACCGCCCGGTCGAGCTTGCTCGAGGGCAGCTCGCTGCCTGGGTCGATGAGCTGGGCGGCGCTGCTGAGCTGGCGCAGGCGGGTGATCGCCGAGAGCACCTCGAAGCGCTGACCCTCCCCGAGACCAGAGACCCGGGCGGCGAGCGCGTCGCGCACGTTCTGGTAGTTGCGCTGCTCGGGGCCCGAGAGCGGCACGCGCTCGGTGGTCACGATGCGGGCGGGCAGCTCAGGGGCCACCTCGACCTTGCGGCGCCGCAGCACGAAGGGGCGGATCAAGGCGGCGAGGGTGGCCCGGCGCTCGGCGTCCCCCGCGCCCTCGACCGGCCGCTGGAAGCGCTCGCGGAACTGCTCCATCGGCCCGAGCAGGCCCGGCACGGCCCGCTGCATCAGGCTCCACAGCTCGCCGAGGTGGTTCTCGACCGGGGTGCCCGAGAGCAGCAGGGTGAAGTCGGCCGGGATCTGCATGACCGACTTGGCCCGGCCGGTGCTGGCGTTCTTGATCGCCTGCGCCTCGTCGAGCACCAGCGTGGTCCAGCCGATCTCGGCGAGCTGCTCGACGTCGCGCTGGACGATGTCGTATGAGGTCACCACCACGTCGTTGGCGTCGAGATCGGCGAGCAGCTCGGCCCGGTTGCGGTCGCGGTAGGGCAGCACCCGCAGCGAGGGGGCGAACTTCTCGCACTCGGCCCGCCAGTTGTCGCAGACCGAGGTCGGGGCGACGACCAGCGCGGGCCCGTGGGGCGCGTGGTGCAGCAGCAGGCCGATCGACTGCAGGGTCTTGCCGAGGCCCATGTCGTCGGCCAGCACGCAGCCGGGCGCCCAGCCGGCGAGGCCGAGCAGCCACTCGAGGCCGGCGCGCTGGTAGCTGCGCAGCTCGGCGCGCAGGCCGTCGGGCAGGGGCGGCTTGCTCGCCCGGCTGGCCCGCAGGGCGCTGATCCGGCGCTCCCAGTCGCGCTGGTGTGCGCCGGCGTCGAGGTGCACCCCCGCGGCCTCGGCGGCGAGCAGGGCGGCGGCGGCCACGGAGGGGAGGCCGCGCTGGCCGTCGCGCGCGCGGGCGGCCGCGGCGGCGGGAGAGAGGCTCTCGCGCAGCTCGGCCGAGAGGCGCACCAGATCGCCGCCCTCGACCTCGACGTAGCGGGCGCCGCTGAGGATCGCGGTCAGCAGGTCGTCGATCTCGACGTTCATGCCGTCGATCTCGACGCCGCCCGACAGGCCCAGCCAGTCGCGGGCCGGCGTGATCTGCAGGCGCAGGTCCTGGGGTTTGGCCGGGCGGCTGATCCGCCGGCTGCGTCCGGCCCACTCGACCCGCAGGTCGGGGGCGTCGGCGGCCCGCTCATCGCCCTCTGCCGCGCCGAGGCGCTCGAGCAGCTCAATCACGACGGCGGTGGGGAGCGGGCTCTCGTCGTCGTGGGGGGGCAGCCAGGCCCGGGCCGCCGCCGCGAGCTCAAGCTCGTGCTCGAGGTCCCGCTCGGTCCACAGGCGGCTGTCGTCGCTGTGGCCGGCATAGACCTCGCGGGGGTGCTCGCCGGGCCGCAGGCGCGGGCCGTTGGGGATCGGCTGGACGACGAGGCGGGCCAGCACGCCGTGCTCGCCGAGGGACTGCAGGCGCAGGATCGGCCGCGGATCGGCCTCGACCCGGGCCCCGCGCAGGGCGTCGTCGAGGCGCAGGGGCAGGCGCTGCCCCAGCCGCGTGATCAGCGCCATGGTGTCGGGCACCAGATCGGCGGGGATGACCGAACCCGTCGTGAGGAGGCGCAGCGCCGTGCGTGCCCCCGGCGGGAGACGTCCGAGCCGCAGGCGGCCCGGACGCATCAGCACGAAGAGACGGTCAGAGCCGTGCTGCAGCGCCCGCACCACGTCGGGTCCCGACAGCACCTCGCCGCCCAGGCGCACCTGGACCTCGACGTCGCCGGCGGGGGTGGACGCGAGCTCAAGCAAGAGCTCGTGCTGCTCGACCCACAGCGCCTCACCCCGGGAGTCGAGCACGTTGTCGAGGCCGACCAGGGCCAACAGCACCTCGTCGGTGGGCAGGTAGCCCCCCTTGAGGTTCGCCCGGAACAGATCGAGCAGCGCCCGCTCGCCCTCGCGGTCGAATTGGAGCGACAGGCGCTCGAGCTCGCCCTCTTCGGGCGCGCGGCCGCGGCTGCCGCGCTGGGGGTAGACCCGCAGCTGCAGGCCGATCCCGGTGCCCGGCGCCATCTGGACCTCCCAGGCGTAGCGCAGCGGTCCGGCGTCGCGCCCCGAGGGGTGCAGCAGCTGGCGCAGGGCCTCGATCGCCCGGTCGGCGTCGCGCATGCCCATGCGAGAGAAGGCGCCGTCTTGGGGCAGCGGGCTCGCCAGCTTCTCGAGCACCGCGAGGGTGATGCCTTGGCAGTCGGGGCAGCTGCCGTCGCGGCTGGCGCAGCGGCAGGTGTAGACCGGGCCCTTGGCCTGCAGGCTGAGCTGGGTCGAAGTGCTCTCGCCCGCGCCGCTGCCCTGGTTGCTCATGACGGCCGCGCGGCCGTCTTGGGTGAGGCGCAGCCAGCCCTCGTGCGGCGCCCAGCCGGGCAGGGCCGGGTTGAGGGCCGGGCGGAGCAGGTCCCAGGCCCGGCGGGCGTTGGCCTCCTCCACCGGCGCGGCGGGGAGGCGCGCGAGCCGCTGCTGGTGCTCGACCCCGCGCCAGGCCCGGGCCTGCAGCCGAGACCGGAGCTCGGTGGGATCGGGGTCGTGGCTGCGCAGCCCGCCGCGGGGCAGCTGGGTCAGGACCTCTTCGAGCGGCCGGTGATCCTGGGACCACCCCCGGGTGGGGATGCCGAAGGCGAGGTCCCAGCGCAGGCTCAGCAGGCCGCCGAGGCCCAGCGGCCGGGCCCAGCGCCGGAGCGCGTCGAGGGCGGCGGGCGGCAGCGAGGGGTCGGCCCGCTCGTCGGCCGCGGTCATCGGGATGAGGCTCAGCAGGGCCGCGCGGGCCAGGTCGAGGTCGCGGCAGGCGCGCAGGTGCGCCGTGCAGCGCAGGCGCTGCCGGACGAGATCGAAGCCGAAGGTGTGGGTCTCGCTGCGCTCGCTCATCAGCGTGATCGCGAGCTCGGGGCCGGCCGGACCGCGGGCGACCTTGGCGGTGAAGGACCGGGCCTGCGCCCACAGGCGGGCGATGACCGCGCCGCGCTCGGACGGGGGGATCTGTCGGGCGAACTCCTCCACCGCGGCCGCTTGGGAGGGGGTCAGCTCGGAGAGCGTCGGCATGGAACGGCCTCAAGGCGCGCGGTGCACGGCGGACAGCGGGACGACGGGCGGCGGAGGCGCGCGTGGCGCGGGCCGCGCACGATCACGCCACGATCTCAGACGGCCCCGCCTGCGGGCCCGCCGAGGGGCGCAGCGGCGGCGCAGCTCTGGACCCTACTTCACCCGGCGCGTGGCCGCGGGCTACCAAGCGGCGGGCCCGCTCAGGCCGCGGTGAGGCGCCGGAAGACCTCTTCGAGATCGGTGCGCTCAGGGGCCATCTCGAGCAAGACGAGGCCCTGGGCGACCGCCCAGCGGAAGATCTCGCGGCGGATGTCCTCGCGGCAGAGCAGCTCAAACGCGTGGTGGTCGGCTGCGGCGGCCTCGCGCACCCGGACCTGCTCGACCCCCGGCAGCGCCCGCAGGCCCGCCTCGACGGCCGCGCGGGGCAGCTCGACGGTGCCGGCGGCCAGCTCGACGTGCAGCAGCTGCCCGCCGCTGGTCCGCGCCGTGATCTCAGACGTGCTGCCGTCGGCGACAAGCGCGCCCTTGTGGATGATGATCACCCGGTCGCAGGTGGCCTGGACCTCGCTGAGGATGTGGGTCGACAGCAGGACCGTCTTGCTGCGCCCGACCTCGCGGATGAGGTTGCGGATCTCGACGATCTGGTTCGGGTCGAGGCCGGTGGTCGGCTCGTCGAGGATGAGGATCGGCGGGCTGTGCAGCAGGGCCTGGGCCAGCCCGACCCGCTGCCGATACCCCTTGGAGAGATCCCCGATCGGCTGTTTGAGGCGGGCGGTGATGCCGGTCTCTTCCGCGACCCGGTCCAGCGCGCGCCGCAGGGTCGCGCGGGCCAAGCCGCGCACGTTGCCCATATAGGTCAGGTAATCCTCGACCCGCATGTCAAGGTACAGGGGGGCGTGCTCGGGCAGGTAGCCGAGCCGGCTGCGGGCGGCGATCGGGTCGCCGAGCACGTCGTGGCCGTCGATCCGCGCCGACCCGCCGCTGGGCGCGATGTACCCGGTGAGGATCTTCATCGCGGTGCTCTTGCCCGCGCCGTTGGGGCCGAGGAAGCCGACCACCTCGCCGCTGCGGACGGTGAAGCCGATGCCGCGCAGGGCCACGTGCGCGCCGTACGACTTGTGCAGGCCCTCGACCTCAATGGCAGACATGGCGGCGCCTCCAGCTCCGCGCCTATCGGCTCCGGGCCGGATTGTCCGGCCCGCGGCGGCGGGCTAGGCGGCGGCTGGTCCGCGGCGCTGCAGCATCCCGTCGCCCGACCCGAGAGGCCCCCATGCGGACCCTTCCCCTCAGCGCGGCCCTCGGCGAGGCGCGCGATCTGCAGGCCCAGGGCGGGCTCCCCGCCGACGGACCGCTGGCCGCCGGGGCCCGCGGCGCCGAGCTGCTCGACGGGCTGTCCGCCCTGCTCGACGGCGGCCCCCCGACCACGCGGCGCGCCGGCGGCGCCGAGCAGCGCCTGAGCCGGGCGATGGGCCGCGCGATCACCGACTGGGACATGATCCGCGAGGGCGACCGGGTGATGGTCGCCGTCTCGGGCGGCAAGGACAGCTACACGATGCTGCGCCTGCTCGAGCGGCTGCGCCGCAAGGCGCCGGTGAAGTTCAGCCTCGTGGCCGTCAACCTCGACCAGGGTCACCCCGGCTACCCCGGCCACCTGCTCGAGGGTTGGCTGCGGGCCGAGGGCTTCGCGCACCACATGCTCAAGCAAGACACCTACAGCGTGGTCCAGGCGCGCGTGCCGCCCGGCAAGACCACCTGCAGCCTCTGCTCGCGCCTGCGCCGGGGCATCCTCTACAGCGCGGCGGTCGAGCTCGGCTGCACCCGGATCGCGCTGGGCCACCACCGCGGTGATCTCATCGAGACGCTGGTGCTGAACCTGCTGTTCTCGGGGCAGCTCAAGGCCATGCCGCCGCTGCTGCACAGCGATGATGGCCGCAACACGGTCATCCGGCCGATGGCCTACTGCGAAGAGGCCGACATCATCGAGTACGCCGCCCAGCAGGACTTCCCGATCATCCCGTGCGACCTGTGCGGCAGCCAAGAGCAGCTGCAGCGCAAGCGGGTCAAGCAGCTGCTGGCGGGGCTCGCCGCCGAGAACCCGAAGATCCCCGCGAACATCTTCGCGGCGATGCAGAACGTCCGGCCGAGCCACCTGCTCGATCCGGCGCTTCGGGCGGCGGCGGGCCTCTCCGGCGGCGTGGGGGACGATGAGGAGCTGCTCGACATCGGCTAAGGCCCCGCCTCCACCGGGAGGGAGCGATGCGGATCACGACTTGGAACATCA
>JBJONS010000344.1:0-6240 GCA_046051725.1 Pseudomonadota bacterium
CGTCGTGTCGGCGCCCGACCCCGCCGCGCGCCCCGATCCGGCCGGCGGGGCGCGGCAATAGAGGGGCGCGCCGCCGGCCTGGCCCGGCGCGGGAGCCCCGATGCCGACCCTGCCCCACCGCTCCATCCGCGCCCTCCGCGCCCTCCGCGCCCTCCGCGCCCTCCGCGCCCTCCGCGCCCTCCGCGCCCTGATCGCGCTGGCCGGCCTCGCGCTGGGACCTGCCGCCTGGGCCTGCGGGCCCTTCCTCCCCGCGACCCTGCTGATGGGCCCCAGCGAGGTCTACCTGCGGGGCCCCCGCGGTGACCTGCGCGCCGAGCTCGCCGCGCTGCCGGTGCCCGATCCGGGCCTGCCCCCGCACACGCCAGCGACCACCGCCGAGGTCGAGGCGGCGCAGATCGCCGCTGCGTTTGCGCCGGATGATCCCCGCGTCGCGCAGATCACCGCCTTCCGCGCGGCGCTCGAGGCTTGGGTCGCCGCGGACCCCGGCGCGCCCCGCCCGCACTGGGAGGACCCGCCGCCGCCCCGGGGCCCGCCGCCGGCCGTGCCCGCGGGCTTGCCGGCCGAGTGGGCGCTCTACCTCGAGGGTGCGCTGGCCTTCCGCGCCGACCGCTTCGACGCGGCGGCCGACCGCTGGCGGGCCCTGCTCGCCCTGCCCGCCGCCGAGCGCCCGCACAAGACCCTCTGGGCGCACTTTCAGCTCGGGCGGGTCGCGCCTTTTGACCCCCAGGGCTTCCCGGCCCTGCGCGCCGCCGTCGCCGCCGGCGCCCCCGACCCCTTGGGCCTCGCCCTCGCCTCGCTCGGCTGGGAGGCCAGGGCCAAGCTGCCCGATCCCTCGGCGATGACCCTCTACGTGCAGCAGGCCAAGGCCGGCGATCCGGGCGGGCTCGCCTCGGTGCGCGAGGTGGCGCACGAGCTCCTGCACCCGGACGGCGAGCAGGGCGGCCCTGATCCTGCGGCCCTCGCCCGGGCGGCGGCCGATCCGGTGGCGGCGGCGGCGATCACGCTCACCCTGGTCACCGCGCTGGACGCCCAGGCCCACGGCGGCCCCTGGCTCGACGCCCTGGTCGCGGCCCAGGCCGAGGGCACCGTCGGCGCCGACCGCCTCGCCTGGCTGGCCTGGCAGGCCGGCGACCACACCCGGGCCGCGCGCTACGCCGAGGCGGCCAAGGACACCCCGATGGGCAGCTGGATCTTGGCCCGCGTGGCCCTGCTGCGCGGTGATCTCAGCGCGGCCGACGCGGCCTTGGCCGCCACGCGCCTGCCGCCCGACACGGTCTGGACCTGCACCTGGTGGTCCCGCGCGGACTACCCCGAGGCGACGGTCCAGGTGCGGCCGTCGGCCGAGGTCGAGGCCGAGCGCGGGGCGGTGGCCCTGGCCGCGGGCCGCACCGCCGACGCGCTGGTCCACCTCGCCCGGGCGGGGCACTGGATCGATCTGGCCCACGTGGCCGAGCGGGTCGCGACGATCGACCTGCTGGAGGCCTTTGTGCGCGGCCAGCTCGACGAGGTCCGGGTGCCCGAGCAGCGCGAGGCCCTGCGCGCCCTGCTCGGCCGGCGCCTCTTCCGCGCCGGCGCGCACGAGCGGGCGGTGGAGTTCCTGCCGGCGGTGCACCAGGCCGACGCGCGCGCCTTCATCGCCGCGCGGGCCCGGGGCACCGTGGCCGGTCAGGTCGAGGCGGCGCGGATCCTGCGCCGGGCGGGCATGGAGCTGTCCGGCACCGAGCTCGCCCCTGACTATGCCCTCACCGGGGGTGTCTTCGAGTTCGCGCTCGAGCGCAGCCTGCCGGCGCCGGGGGCCAGCCGGGCCGACGCGCCGCTGCCGCCGCAGCCCACCGAGCGCGCCGCCATTGCCGAGAGCGCGCCGTCGCCGAACAAGCGCTTCCACTACCGCTACGCGGCCGCGGCGATGATGCGAGAGGCCGCTGACGCGCTGCCCGACCAAGATCCTCTGGCCAGCGGGATCTTGTGCGAGGCGGGGGTCTGGTTGGCCGACCGCGACCCGCAGGCCGCCGATCCGTTCTACAAGGACGTGGTCCGGCGCAGCTGGGGCAGCCCGGTGAGCGTGGCCGCCGACCAGAACCGGTGGTTCCCCGGGCGCAGCTGCGGGCCGGGCGCCCTGCCCGAGCTGCCGCTGCGCGCGCCGGAGGCGGTGGGCTGCGTCGGCGCCGCGCGCGCGCCGACGCACCTGATCAGCGCGCTGGTGGCCCTGTTCGCGGTCACGCTGCGCGGCCGGCGGCGCGCTCAGGCCCGGGCGGCGGCGAGGTGAAGCAGGCCGTCGGGCCGCAGGCCCGAGAGGAAGCGGCAGCAGCGGCTGTGCTCCTCCCAGTCGGCCCAGCCAGAGATCTCGATGTGATCACCGCGCTGCTGGCCCTCTTCGGCGGTCGGCGCATCCGCCGGCAGGCAGGTGCGGGCGCCGTCCACCCGGGCGGCCGGCCAGAGCTGGCCGAGGCCCTCGATAAAGCCCTTCATCGAGCGCAGGGCGCTCTGGGGGTCAAAACCGGGCAGCCCGGCCAGATCGGTGATGCCCTCGACCACGCGCAAGAACAGCCCGGGGCCGTGCAGATCGACGAGCTGCAGGCGGCGCTCGCCGGCCACCCGCAGCACGGTCTCGTCGCGGCGCCCGTGGGCGAGGCCGCGCCCGGCCCGGTAGCTGCGCACCACCACCTCGCCGGGGACGGCGAGCCGCACGTCGTCGGCGCTCAGCGAGAGGGCGTCGGGGCGCAGGCGCAGGGCGAGGCCGGGCTCGGGCGGCAGCAGCCAGGCCGGCGCGGCGCTGCACAGCACCCGGCGCTGCGGGCTGCCGGCGAGCACGGCGGCGGGGGCGTCGACCTCTTGCAGCTGGGCCCGGCCGAGCACGACCGCCGACACGCCGACCTCGGTGCGCAGGCGGTGGGCCGCGGTGGCCAGCGCCGCCGGATCGTCGCCCCGCAGGGCCACCCGAGGGTGGCGGCTCACCGCCACGAGGCGGGCGGTCACCCCGTCGACCGCCAGGGCCGCGGCGACCGCCGGGCCGCGGTTGGCGTCGGCGAGGCCATCCACGACGAGCAGGTAGGGCTGGCGGTGGCGGGGCAGGGCCCAGGCCGGCGCCTCGGGCGCGGGGGCCGGCGGCGGGGCGGTGGCCGGCATGTCGGCGATCGAGGCCTCGGCCCGCTCGAGCGCGGCCCGCAGCTCGGTGAGCGCTTGGCGCACGCCCTCGGGGTCCCCGCGGGCCAGATCGGCCTCGGCGCGCCCGCTCCACCGCGACAGGGCCGACATGGCGGCGGCCCGCGGGTCGACCGGCGGCAGCGCGGCGACCGGCGCCGGGGCGATCGGGCCGGGGTCGGTCCCGGGCGCGCCCCAGGCGGCGGGCGCGCCGAACGGCCGTGGCACGCCATAGTCGGTGGCTGACGAGCGGCGCTCCCAGCCGGGCTCGGTGGGGCGCTCGCCGGTGCGCGCGCCGACGCCGGGCGCGGTCCGCCGCTCGCCGGGCGCGGTGGCGCGGCCGTCGCGGGCCACGCTGGGCGCCTCGTACGGGGTCGTGGGGCGCTCGTCGGGGCCGCGTCCGCCGGCCAGCGCCGCCTTGAGCTTGCTCGCGTCACCGCGCAGCAGCGCGTTGCGGACGAGGGCGTCGAGGTCGGCGGGCAGCTCGCGCGGCGCGGCCGGCGGCGGCGGGGCGGTCGGCGCCGGCATCGCCCGCCCGCAGTAGAGGCAGGTCGGCCGGTGGCTGGCGTTGGGGCGCCGGCAGCTCGGGCAAGAGACGGTGACCACCCCGGCGTCGCTCACCTGCTCCCTCCTCTGCGCGGCCCGCGCGGGCCCGCCCGGGGCGACCATAGCGCAGGGGCGGCCCCCGGCGGGGCGGCCGGCGCGCTCACCACCGGCGGGCCGGGCCGGCGGGCGGAGGCGACGCGCCCGCCCAGCCCGGCCAGGCGCAGGCGGCCTGGCCGGCGGCCAGCGGCGCAGAGTCGAGGTGGGGCGCGGCCAGAATCACGTCCAGCGGCACATCTGGGCCCCAGCGCTCGCCCAGGCCGCAGCCGAGTCCCTCGGTCCAGGCGGCGGCCAGCGGGGCGGTCAGCGGCCCGAGGGCCGGCAGGGGCAGGGCCCGGGGGCTGTGCCAGCCGGCCAGCTCGAGCGCGCGGCGGCGGCCGTGGGCCCAGGCGATCGCCGCGGCCACCGCCGGGCGGGCGGGCGCGAGCAGGGCGGCGACCGCGTCCAGCGGCTGATCTCCGCCGGTGAGGGCCGGGTCGACCGCGGTGGGCAGCCGCCAGGCCGCCGCGGCGCGCAGGGCGGCGGCCCGCTCTTCGGCGCCCATCTCGGGGATCCGCAGCACGAGGGTGTCTTCGGCCTCGGCGAGCAGCGCGGCCAGCGGGCGCTGCTCGTGCTGGCTGTGGGCGGCCAGCGCCTCGCCGACCCCTTCGAGCGCGGCGGCGGTCGGCAGGGCGGCGGGCAGGCCCAGCGGGGCGAGCGGCGGGCGCCGGGGATCGCGCAGGCGCTGGCCGAGCTGCTCGCGGGCCGCGCCATAGGCGTGCAGGGCCAGGGCGGCCGGCTCTGTTGTGCGGGGCGCGAGGTGCCGCTCGAGCGGCAGGGCGTAGGCGAGCTGCTGGCGGGTGTGCGGCCAGTCGGGGGCGAGCTGGCGCAGCGGGCCGGCCTGGGGCCGCAGCTCGGCGCGGGCGGCGAGGCCGGCGAGCAAGGGGGGCAGCAGCAGGGCGGCGGCGGCGGCGCGGCGGTGTCGCGCCCACAGCGCGCCAAAAGCGAGGGCCCAGGCCAGGGCGAGCAGGGGGTAGAGCGGGGCGGCGTAGCGGACCGCGCCGGGGATGGCGACCGCCGGCCCGGCCGGCGCGTCGATCTGAAAGCGCACCAGCAGGTAGATCCCGAGCCAGGCGCCGAGGCTGAGCACCACGCCCTGGCCCAGGCGGCGCAGGGCGGGCCCGCCGGGGCCGGGCGCGGGCGGGCGCAGGGCGGCGCGGGCGAGCAGGCCGAGGGCCAGGGCGGCGCTCAGCGCGGCGGCGAGGCCGAGCGCCAAGCCGACCGGCCCGGCCGGCCCGCCGAGCAGGGCCTGGAGCTGGCGCGGCGCGACCAGGGTCAGCAGCTTGTACGGGGCGCGCCACAGCGCGGGGACGGCGTCGTCATCGCCATAGATGGTCGAGATCGGGCTCTGGCCGGTTCCGAGGCCGAAGGCCAGCCAGGGCAGCAGGCCCGCCACCGCCCCGGCGAGCAGGCGGGCCAGCGCCCGGCCTTCGCGGCGGGCCACCAGCGCGACGAAGGCGGCCAGCAGGCCAAAGAGGCCCGAGAAGCTCACCCAGATCGCGAGGCCGTGCAGCAGGCCGGCGGTCAGCGGGCGGCGGCCGAGCTGCAGGGCCAGCAGCGCGAGCAGCACCAGCGCGCCGGCCTCGGCGTGGTTGCCCCAGGCGATGAGCCCGAGGTGCAGTCCCGCCCGCGGCGGCAGCAGGCAGAGGGCCGCCCAGGCCCAGGCCGCGGGTCGGCTCTGGGCCGAGAGCGCGCGCAGGCCGGCGCCGAGCACCAGGGCCGAGAGAGCGGCCGGCACGATCTTGTAGACGAGCAGCACCCGCGGCAGGGCCCAGAACAGGGGCGCGGCGAGCAGGGCGTCGGCGGTGCAGCCGCCGCAGAAGGGGCGGTACTGCATGGCGAAGAGCTGGTCGAGGTTGCCCTCGAGCAGCATCCAGGCGACCCCGGCGTTGTAGCGCTCTTCGGGGTCGATCTCGATGAGGCGGGGGTCCGCGGCGGCCAGCAGGCCCAGGCCGAGCTGCAGGGCGCAGACGCCGAGCACGGCCGCCCAGGGCAGGGGGCGGGCCGGCGGGGCGCCCTCAGCCACCCCCAGCGCCCGCGCGGGTGAGCATGAACCACGACGACATCGGGCGGCCGTGGCGGGTGGCGAGGCCGATGGTGCAGGTCTCGCCGACCTTGCGCAGCCGGTCGACCATGCCGCCAAAGACGAGGCGCCGCGTGCCGCCGTCGTTGTCGATGAGGGCCGGGAAGGCCGCCGGCGCGTCGGCGGGCAGCCGCGTGTAGTCGATCCAGACCTCGTGGGCGTCGTGCTGGCGGGCGGTGTAGTGGCCCGGGCCGGCGAAGGCAGCGACCAGGCCGCTGTTGTGGTTGTAGCCCTGCACGCTGCCGTCGGCCCGGCGCACAAAGCGCTTCTGGAACTCGCAGAAGAAGGGCAGGGAGTTCTTGCCCTCGTGGATCACCACCGCGTCGGGAGCGCCCACCAGCTCGTCGATCGAGAGGGGAGGGGACTGGGCCTCG
>JBJONS010000345.1:0-5547 GCA_046051725.1 Pseudomonadota bacterium
CGCAGCGGCGGGCGCAGCCACGGGCGCGGCCGCAGCCGGCGCGCCAGCGGCGGCGAGCAGCGCGCTGATGTCCTCTCCGGCCTTGCCGAGGATGGCGATCGGGCGGCCCGCGGGCACCTCGACCCCGGCCTCCACCAAGATCTTGAGCAGCACAGAGCTGTCGAAGACCTCGATCTCCATCACCGCCTTGTCGGTCTCGACCTCGGCGACGACGTCCTGGGGCTTGAGGGCCTCGCCCTCGGCCTTGCGCCACTTGGAGATGGTGCCCACCTCCATCGTGGGGGTGGCCTGCGGCATCTTGAAGAATTCGGCCATGGGCTACCTCGCCAGGGTCTTGCGGACGGCCTCGATCACGCGGGGCGCGTCGGGGATCACGAGCTTCTCGAGGTTCGTCGCGTAGGGCTGCGGCACGTCGCGGTTGGTCACCCGCAGCACGGGCGCGTCGAGGACGTCGAACAGCGCCTCTTGCAGCCGCGCGACGATCTCGGCGCCGACGCCGGCGAAGAGGTGCCCCTCGTGGACCACCACCGCCTTGCGGGTCTTGCTGACGCTGCGGAACAGCGCCTCGTGGTCGAGGGGGCGGAGGCTGCGCAGATCGAGGATCTCGACGTCCACGCCCTCTTTCTCGAGCTGCTTGGCCGCGGCCTCGCAGGTGAAGACCTGCTTGCCCCAGGTGATCAGCGTGAGGTCCTTGCCGGTGCGGCGGACCTTGGCCTGACCGAGCGGGATGATGAACTCCTCGTCGGGGACCTCGCCCTTCACGCCGTAGGTCAGCTCGCTCTCGAGGAAGCAGACCGGGCTGTCGTCGCGGATGGCCGCCTTGAGCAGGCCATAGGCGTCGTGGGCGTCACAGTAGGTGACGACCTTGAGCCCGGGGAAGTGGGCGTAGAGGCTGTCGACCGCGGTGCTGTGCTGGCTCGCGAGGTTCTCGGCGGCGCCGTTGGGCCCGCGGAACACGATGGGCACGCTGTATTGGCCGCCGCTCATCTGGTAGATCTTCGCGGCGCTGTTGATGACCTGGTCGTAGGCGACCAGCGAGAAGTTCCAGGTCATGAACTCGATGATCGGCCGCAGCCCGACCATCGCCGCGCCGATGCCGAGGCCGGCGAAGCCGTTCTCAGAGATGGGCGTGTCGATGATGCGGCGCTCGCCGAACTCTTCGAGCATGCCCTGGCTGACCTTGTAGGCGCCGTTGTAGTGGGCGACCTCTTCGCCCATCAGGAAGATGCGGTCGTCGCGCCGCATCTCCTCGGTCATGGCCCGGCGGAGGGCCTCCCGGATCTGGAGCGTGGCCATCAGCCCTCCTTCTGGTCGCGCAGCGCGGGGATGGCGAAGGTGGGCGCCTCGGCGCCCACGCCCATGCCGGTGGTCTGCGGGGCGTAGGTGTAGCGGTAGAGGTCGGCGGGGTCGGGCACCGGGCTCTGCTCGGCGAAGGCGACCGCGTCCTCACACTCGGCCTCGACGCTGGCGGTGAGCGCCTCGAGATCAGCGTCAGTGACGCCAAAGTCTTCGCGGAGCCGGCGCTCGGTGATCTTGAGCGGGTCGGACTCTTGCTTGCGCTGCTCGAGCTCGCCCGCCGGCCGGTACTTGGCCGGGTCGGACATCGAGTGGCCGCGGTGCCGGTAGGTCACGATCTCGAGCATCACCGGGCCCTGGCCAGAGCGGGCGAAGTCGACCGCCCGGGCCACCCGCTCGCGCACCAACTCGACGTCGAAGCCCTCGAAGCTGTCGCGGGCCATGCCGATGCCCTCGGCGCGCAAGCTCATGTCGGCGAGGGCCGACTGGCGGTGCAGGGGCGTGCCCATCGCGTAGAAGTTGTTCTCGCAGATGAAGATCGCCGGCACCTTGTAGAGCTGCGCGAGGCACAGCGCCTCGAAGAAGGCGCCCTGGTGGGCCGCGCCGTCGCCGAAGTAGCACACCGCGACCCGACCCTCGCCGCGGTACTTCGCGGCGAAGGCGACGCCCGCCGCCAGCGGCACGTGCGCGCCGACGATGCCGTAGCCGCCCAAGAAGTCGTGCTCGCGGTCGAAGATGTGCATCGAGCCGCCGAGGCCGCGGCTCGAGCCGCCCTGGCGGCCGTAGAGCTCGGCCATCACGGCGCGGGCGCTGGTGCCCTTGGCCAGGGCGTGCCCGTGCTCGCGGTAGGCGGCCATCCAGTAGTCGCCGGCGGTCGAGGCGGCGGCGCCGACGGCGACCGACTCTTGGCCGATGTACAGGTGGCAAAAGCCCAGGATCTTGCGCTGGGTGTAGGCCTTGGCGGCCAGCTCTTCGAGCCGGCGGATCAGCACCATCTGCCGGTAGAGGCGGAGCAGCTCGTCGCGCGTGATCGGCGGGAGGCTGCTCTGGGTGGGCAGGGGCGGCACCCCGCCCTGCGTGTGCACCGCCGCGTGCGGGCTGGCTGCGCCCTGGCCTTGCGTGGCACCGTTCGACGACCCGTCCATCTGACCTCCCCCGCGTGGCGTGGAGCGCGAGGCTAACCCGCTGCGTCGCCGCGCCAGCGCGCTGAGGGGGAGAGGCTGGGTTAGTCGGCGCCGCGCGTGCCGGGGGCCATCAATCCGGGCGCGCCGCCCCGTCGTCGCGCGCCACACCCCGCTGGGGCGGGCCGGCGCCGGACCTCCGCCGCGCTGGAGCCGCTGATGTTGGCCACATTCGTCCCCCACGAGACCACCATCGTTGAGCGCATGACGTCGCTCGGCGGCATCCCGATCCTCGTGCTGCTCGCGTGGTTGATGAGCGCCGACCGCAAGAAGATCACGTGGAAGCCGGTGATCTGGGGCGTGGCCCTGCAGTTCATGTTCGGCGTGGCCGTGCTCAGCCCGGCGCTCTCTGAGTTCTTCTTCACGGTGGTCGACAAGGGCGTCAAGTGGTTGATCGGCTTCGCTGAAGAGGGCGCCAGCTTCGTCTTTGGCACCATCGACGCCCACCAGGTGCTCGACATGAACGGCCAGCCGCGGCCGGTGCCCTTCGGCGTCTCGCCGCCGGTCCGCACCTTCGCGTTCTGGATTTTGCCGACCATCATCTTCTTCTCGTCGCTCATGTCGATCGGCTACCACCTCGGCATCATGCAGCGGCTCGTCTACGTCGTCGCCTGGGTCATGCAGCGCACGATGGGCACCTCGGGCGCCGAGAGCTTGGCGACCGCGGCCAACATCTTTGTGGGCCAGACCGAGGCGCCGCTGCTGGTCAAGCCCTTCGTCGAGAAGATGACCCGCAGCGAGCTGCACGCGGTGATGACCGCGGGCTTCGCGACGGTGGCTGGCGGCGTGATGGCCGCCTACGTCGGCTTCCTCAAAGACATCCCGGGCATCGCCGGCCACCTCGTGACGGCGAGCATCATGTCGGCGCCCGCGGCCATCGCCATCAGCAAGGTGATGATGCCCGAGGACGGCGTACCGGTGACCTTGGGCAAGCTGAGCATCGAGATCGAGAAGACGTCGCGCAACGTGATCGAGGCCGCCGCGCGGGGCGCCGCCGAGGGCGTGCAGCTCGTGCTCAACGTCGGCGGCATGCTCATCGCCTTCGTCGCCATCATGAAGCTCATCGACGCGGGCATCGGCCTCATCCCGATCCCCGGCGACCAGCCGGCCAGCCTGTCGATGTTCCTCGGCTTTGGCTTCGCGCCCATCGCCTTCGTCATGGGCGTGCCTTGGGATGACTGCGTTGAGATTGGCCGCCTGCTCGGCGAGAAGATCGTGCTCACCGAGTTTGTGGCCTACATCAACCTCGGCGCGCTGTCCTCGGCGGCGACCCCGGTCATCACCGAGCGGTCGGCGGTCATCGCCAGCTATGGCCTGTGCGGCTTCGCGAACTTCGCGAGCATCGGCATTCAGCTCGGCGGCATCGGCGGGCTGGCGCCGAGCCGCATGGGCGACCTCGCCGAGCTCGGCCTGCGCGCGATGGTCGCCGGCTCGCTGGCCTGCTTCATGACCGGCTGCGTCGCCGGGGTGTTGATTGGCTGAGGGCGCGGCGGCGGTCCGCAGCCCCTTTGGCCAGCCGGGCCTGGTTGGCCTGCTGATCGTCGTGTTCGGCCTGCTGTTCATCGAGGCCAGCTACGGCCTGTGCAGCCAGGACGACGCCTACATCTCGTTCCGCTACGCGCAGAACGCCGCCGCGGGCCTGGGCTTGGTCTACAACCCCGGCGAGCTGGTCGAGGGCTACACCAACTTCTTGTGGACGGTGCTGTTCATCCCGACCGAGCTCATCGGCTTGGATCCAGGGCCGGTCAGCACGGTCTATGGCTACATCCTCAGCTTTACGCTGCTGACGGCCATCTGGAGGATGTGCCGGCGCGACTGGCGGCCCGTCGCCCTGGTCGCCTGCTTCCCCGGCCTCGGCCTCGAGGCGGTCCAAGGCCTCGAGACCGTGCTGTACGCCACCTTGGTGGCGCTGGCCCTGGCCGGCGGACGCTTCTGGTGGGCCTGGGCCGGGCTGGCCGCGCTGACCCGGCCCGAGGGCTACGCGGTCTTTGGCCTGCTGTGGCTGTTTCGGCGCCAGCCCATCGCGCTCATCGGCTTCCTCTCGCTGACGCTGCCGCACCTCGCCTTCCGGCTCGTGTACTACGGCGACATCGTGCCCAACACCTTTCACGCCAAGGTGGGGGCCGGAGAGGGCGTGGCCAACGGCGCGGTGCTGCGCGGCCTGCGCTACCTCGGCGAGGGCGTCTCGGGCGCGGTCCCGCTCTTCGTCGCGGCGGCCATGGGCGTGGCCCTGCGCTTGCTCCAGCCGCCCCGGGCGCCGGGCGCCGCGCCGGCCGCCCCTCCGCCGGGCGCGGGCAAGGCGGGCGCGCCTCCCTTCGCCGAAGCGGCGACCCTGACGGTGTTCTTCTTCGGCTACATCGCGCTGGTCGGCGGTGACTTCAAGGGCACCGGCCGCTTCCTCATCCCGCTGCTCGGGCCGCTCGGGCTGCTGGCCAGCGCGGGCCTGCGGCGGCTTCCCCCGGTCGGCCGCCTGACCGTGGTGAGCGTCGGCCTCGCCTGGGCGGTGCCGGGCTGGCGGGACATGGCTGACTTCGCCGACCGGTTCTCGTCCGAGCTGACGCTGCGGCGGGCGATCGGCGAGCGGCTCGCCGAGGTGACCCCGCCGGGGACCACCTTGGCCGTCCACGCCGCTGGGATCCTGCCGTACTACGCCGGCTTGCCGACCATCGACATGTGGGGCCTCAACGACGCCCACATCGCCAAGGCGCCGGTCCAAGAGATGGGCAAGGGCATCGCGGGCCACGAGCGGGCCGACTACGCCTACGTGTTCGCGCGGCGGCCGACGGTCATCCTGCCCGAGGTGGACCTCTACACCGAGCAGCGCGTCTCTTTGGATGATCCGGGCGTGTTTGGCCCCGCCTTCGCCGAGGTCTACGCGCCGATCAGCGTGCCGCTGGACGGCGGCTTCATCAACGGCTGGGCGCTGCGCACGCCGGGCAGCGGGGCGCCCCCGGTCGACGCGGCCGCTCCGGCGGAGGGTGCAGCAGCTCCTTTTCCGGCGGAGGATGCCGCTGCTCCGGCGGAGGGCGCTGCTCCTCTTCCGGCAGAGGATGCCGCTGCTCCGGCGGAG
>JBJONS010000346.1:0-10941 GCA_046051725.1 Pseudomonadota bacterium
CGATCCGACTCTTTGTGGCGCAGCTCGGCGGCGTCGCGGAAGGTGGTGGGCCCGGCGGCGACGGCGGCGGCCACGGCCAGCACGGGGATCTCGTCGATGAGGCGCGGGATCTCGGCGCCGCCCACCTCGACCCCGCGCAGGGGCGCGGCCCGCACGGCGAGGTCGCCCACGGGCTCTCCGGCCACCTCTCGCGCGTTGAGCACGTCAATGTCGGCGCCCATCCTCCGCAAGACGTCGAGGGCGCCGCAGCGGGTCGGGTTGAGCCCGCAGCCGCGCAGCAGCAGGTCGCTGCCCGGCGTGATGCTCGCCGCCACCAGCCAGAAGGTGGCCGAGGACACGTCGCCGGGCACCACCACGTCGACCGCGCGCAGCGGCTGGCCGCCCATCAGGGCGATCTGCCCGGGGGACACGTCGAGCGCGATCCCCATCGCCCGCAGCATCCGCTCGGAGTGGTCGCGGCTGTCGGGGATGGTCAGCGTCAGCGCGCCCGTGCCCTGCAGCCCGGCGAGCAGCAGCGCCGTCTTGACCTGCGCGCTGGCCACATCGCTGAGCACCGCGCGGTTGATCACCGCTCCGCCCCGGATCGACAGCGGCGCGCGCTCCCCGTCGTGCGCGCCGTCGATCCGCGCGCCGAGCCCACGCAGCGGGCGCGTCACCCGGCCCATCGGCCGCCGCCGCAGGCTGGCGTCGCCGGTCAGGGTCGCGTGAACGGGCTGCCCCGCCAGCAGGCCGAGCAGCGTCCGCATGGTCGTGCCGGAATTGCCGCAGTCGAGCACGTCCTCTGGCTCGCGCAGCGCTCCCGCGCGCCCGTGGACGCGAAAGCGCCCGGGGCCGCGCTCCTCGATCTCGACGCCCAGCGCGCGCAGGCAGCGCAGCGTGCTGCGGGTGTCGCCGGCGTCAAGGACACCCTCGAGCTCGGCGGTGCCCTCGGCCAGGGCGTTGAACAGCAGGGCGCGGTGGCTGATCGACTTGTCGCCGGGCAGCTCCACGACGCCGCGGAGCGGCCCCGTCGCGCCGAGCCGGCGGGGCGGCGCGCTCATGCCGAGGGCGGCTCGACCGCGCCCTCGAGCAGTGGCATCGCCAAAGGAGGCGGCTCGGTGACCGCGCCGAGGCCGCGGAAGCGGTCGTAGCGGTCATCTTGCAGCGCCTCGGGGCCCAGGCTGGCGAGGGCGCCCAGGTGGCGGCGCAGGGCCGCGCCCACGGCGGCGATGACCCCGGGGTGGTCGCGGTGTGCGCCGCCGGTCGGCTCGGGGATGACCTCGTCGACGACGTTCAGACGCAGGCAGTCCACCGCGGTGATGCGCAGGGCCTCGGCGGCCCGCGGGCCCTCGGCGCGGTCGCGCCAGAGGATCGCGGCGCAGCCCTCGGGCGAGATCACGCTGTAGGTGCTGTTCTCGAGCATCAGCACCCGGTTGGCGACGCCGAGGGCCAAGGCGCCGCCGCTGCCGCCCTCGCCGATCACGACCGCCACCACCGGCACGCGCAGGTAGGACATATCCATGATGTTCTTGGCGATCGCCTCGGCCTGGCCCCGCTCTTCGGCGTCGATGCCCGGGTAGGCCCCCGGCGTGTCGATGAAGGTGATGATGGGGCGGCCGAAGCGCTCGGCGAGCTTCATCAGCCGCAGCGCCTTGCGGTAGCCGTCGGGCCGCGGCATGCCGAAGTTGCGCTTGAGGTTCTCGCGGGTGTTCCGGCCCTTTTGGTGCCCGATGACCACGACGGGCCGGCCATCCAGGCGGCACAGCCCGCCGATGATCGCCTGATCATCGTGCCCAGCGCGATCCCCGTGCAGCTCCATCCAGTCGGTGAACAGGCCCTCGACGTAGTCCAGCGTGTAGGGCCGGCTCGGGTGCCGGCTGAGCTGGGTGCGCTGCCAGGGGGTCAGCTGGTCGAAGATGCTGCGCTGCAGCTGATCGGCTTGGCGGCCGAGCTGCTCGATGCTGGCGGAGAGGTCAGCGCCCGTCTCTCGCTCGATCTCGCGGAGGGACTCGACCCGCTTCTTGAGCTCGATGATGGGGCGCTCGAACTCGAGCACGGTGTCCATGCGGAGATCTCCGGAGATAGCGGCGGAGGACGAGGGGCGGCGACGGCGGCGCGGCCGCTACCAGGGGATGACGGCGGCCGCGCAGAGCGCGACGCCCACGCCGCCGAGGCTGTAGCCGAGGTAGCCCGCGCGGTTGGTCCGCGCCTGGGCCTGCTCCATGGCGGCCACGTCCGCGTAGGCATCAGAATAGAAGGCGTTGTTGCGGGCGTTGGCGACGAGCAGGGTCGCGCCCGAGGCCAACAGGGTGCCGCCGCCTGCGGCCACCAGCGGCCAGCTCACCCGCCGGGGCCCGATGAGCTTCTCGCCGCCGCCCGCGGGCATCGACAGTGGCTCGCCGCCCTCACCCGCCTTGGGGTCGCCCGGCTGCGGATCGACGGCGGCGACCACTGGCTCGCTGGGCTCGTCGCCGAAGTTGGGCATGCCGAAGTCATCCTCGGCGGCGGCGACCACCACGGTGGTGTCGACGCCCTTGGGGCACAGCTTCAACCACTTGGTCTTCTTGTCAAAGCGGGTCCACTGGCCGTAGACCACGTCCTCGGGGCAGGCGACCTGGCTGAGGTGCAGCCCCTCGAGCACCTTCTGGCCGGCCTCGGCGCGCTCGCCGTCGATGAACAGCTTGGCCGCGCCGACCTGTGCGGGGACCAGGGCGTCGACCTTGGGGCGCCCGCGGACCTCAGAGCGCAGCGCCTCGAAGAAGTCGCGCACCTCGTTGTCGGCGATCAACGCCGGGTCCCACTCGTGCTGGTTGTGGATGACCAGGGCCTGGCGCCACTCGGCGTTGCCGGCCTCTTTGTCACCGCCGACCCGCAGCGCGACGCCCCGCAGGTAGAAGATCTGCGCCAGCTGCCGGTTCAAGACGAGCTCGGTCGAGCCCTGGGCAGAGGCCTGGGCCGTCTGCAGCGCCGCAAGCGCGGCCTTGCTGTCGCCCGCGATCAGGGCGGCGCGGGCGGCCTCGAGCTCATCGTTCACGCCGGCCTGTGCGGGGGCGGCGGCGCAGAGCGCGAGCCCGAGCGCGAGGCCACGCAGCGCGCGCATGGGCGAAGCCTGACCGAGAATGGTGCGCCACAGCATCTTCACCTCCACGCGGAGCAGCCGCGCTCCCGTCCGGCGGGGCCGCAGCGGTCGGCCCCAACCCCAGAGCCTATCACCCGGGCCGCTACCACGGCGCGGGCTGCGGGGCCGTGGTGGGCCCCAGCCCGACCACCTGAACCCGCCCGCCCGGCGCGGCCAGCCGGATCGCCGGATCAGCGGGCTGCGCGCCCTTCAGCTCGATGCCGTCGAGCGAGAGCTCTCGCCCCACCAGGCCCAAGGCCGCGGTGCTCGCCGGCAGCGCCGCGTCGACATCGCCCTCCGAGACGCTGACCTCGACCCGCACCGGGGCGCGGGCCGACAGGCGCACCCGACCGCTGCCCACGGCGAGCCGCAGCTCACGGGGATCGCTGACAATGGCGTCACCACGGCTGATCTGCGCGTCGATGTGCGCCACGCCGACCGCGCGCAGCGTGCCCTGCCCCAGGCGGAGGCGGACCCGCGTGTGCTCAGGCGCGGTGATCACGTGGGTCACCGGGCAGTCGGTGAGGACCCGGCAGCGGGCCGACAGCCGCAGGCGGCCGGCCTCGAGGTGGTGCCGCAGGTCGAGGGCGCTCGCCCAGGCGGGCGCCGCCCGGCGGATCCGGGCGACGGGGCCGAGCAGCAAGGTCACGTCCCCGCGCTCGACATCGAGGTGGAGCTCACGTACCGCGCGGCCCGGCAGCAGCTCATCCTCCCAGGTCGCCGCGCCCCAACGGCCAGGCGGACCCGCGACCAGCATGGTCAGCACGATCGCGCCGCCAGGCAGCCGCCAGAGCCAGTCGACCGCGCTCACCGCGCCCCCGGCCGCGGGCCAAAAGTGGCCTCGGCGGCGGCCCATGCGGCGGATGGGAGGGCGGCGGTCCAGCCCATGCCGCGGGCCCAGGTGCGCTGCTTGCGGGCCAGACGCCAGGTGTCGCGGCGGGTGCAGCGCAGGGCCTCGTCCCAGGGCAGGCCCTCGCGCAGGTGGGCCACGAGGTGGACGTACGCAAAGGACTTCAATGGCTTGCAGTCCGGAGGCACCCCGGCGTCGAGCGCGCGCCGCAGCTCGCCGAGGTAGTCGCCGGCCACCATCTGGGCGAGGCGCGCGCCGATCCGCTCGTGGAGGTCGTCGCGGTCGAGCCAGACCAGCGCGTGGGGGATCGGCGGGCGCCCCGCGCCGGCGGCGTGGGCGGCGGAGAGCGGCGCGCCGGTGAGGCGGAAGACCTCGAGCGCCCGCACGAGGCGCACGCGGTCGTGCGGGTGGAGGCGGGCGGCGCTCTCGGGGTCGACCGCGGCCAGGGCGCCGTGCAGGTCGTCGATCCGCTCGAGCTCGGCCCGCAGCGCCGGGTCGGGCTCGGGCAGCCGGGCCAAGGGGCGGACCAGGGCGGCCAGCCAAAATGGCGTTCCGCCGGCCACGATCACGGGCCGGCCGGTGGCCCGCGCCGCGTCGACCTCGGCGAGGAAGTCGGCGACGTTGAAGTCCTCGTGCGGATCCCGGAGGTCGAGGCAGCGGTGGGGCGCCCGCGCCAGGTCGGCTGCGCCGGGCTTGGCCGTGCCGACGTCGAGGCCCCGGTAGACGGTCATGGCGTCGGCCGAGACGACGATCCCGCCCCAGGCCTCAGCGAGATCGACGGCCAGCGCGCTCTTTCCGCTCGCGGTCGGCCCGCCGATGATCAAGACCGGCGCGTCGGGGGCGCTCATGGCCGGCCCCCGCGCAGCAGGCGGTCGAGCTCCCCCGCCGACAGCAGGCGGCAGCGGGCGAGGTCTTCGAGCGGGGGCACCGCGAGGACGGCGTCCACGCGCTTGAGGAGCTCGCGCAGCTCATAGAGCGAGCGCTGCTGCTCGGCCGGCACCGCCAGCGCCGACAGCCGCTCGATCAGCGCCGCGCCGAGCCCCGGTCCGCCCGCCTCGCCGGCCAAGGCCGGGCCCCGGAGCAGCGCGGGGAGCAGCGCGTCGGGATCGGCCGCGCTCAAGGCCAGGGGCAGCTGCTTGAGGATCAGCGCGGAGGGGCCAAAGTCCTCGGCGACGACCCCCAGCTGGGCCAGCGCCGGGGCCAGGCCCGCGAAGCGCTGGAGCGCGGCCGGGTCCAGCTCGACCACCCGGGGGCTGAGCAGCGCCCGCCCCGGGCTCGGCGCGGCGGGCTCGAGCTGGGCCCGCACCAGCGCGAGCGAGAGGGCCTGCTGGTCGATGAGCAGCAGCCCCTCAGGGGCCTCGGCGAGGATGAAGCGCCCCAGGGCCTGCCCGATCAGGCGCAGGTCTTGGTAGCGGGCGCTGCCGGACGGGGCGGGCGCGGGGGCCGGAGCGGCAGCGGCCACCAGCGGCGCAGGGCGGTGCGGGCTGGCCCAGGGGCGTGACCACGCCGGACGGGGATCGACAGCAAGAGGCGCCCGGCGGGATGGCCCGTGCTGCGGGTCGTCTTCTGCTTGCTGCGCTGGACTGACAGAGTAGCGCGCCGTAGACTCGCCCCGCTGCGCCATCATCTCGACATGCTGCGGGAGTGGGCCCATCTGGGTCTGCGGTACGCCAAGAGCTGCGCGGTCGTGCACCGGGGCAGGCACCCCACGGACAGACCGCTGCGGGTCGCTCTGTGACGCTGCGCTCGCCTGCTCATCTTGCTGCAGGCTGGATGTCTCTCGCTGCGCATCGTCTGCGGTGCGGTGCGCGCCAGGGGCCGCCTGTTCGGCGCCGGCGGCAGGCCTCCCCTCCCCTCCCGACAGCAGCCCGAGGCGCGACAGGCCCGCGTGCAGGCTGTGCGCCACCCGCTCGACGACGTGGCGGCCCTCGCGAAAGCGCACCTCGATCTTGGCCGGATGGACGTTGACGTCGACCTCTTCGGGCGGCAGCCGCAGCTCGAGCACCACCAGCGGCGCGCGGCCCCGCGGCAGCAGCGCCTGGTAGGCCTCGGTCACCGCCTTGCGCAGCAGCCCGTCGCGCACGAAACGGCCGTTGACATAGAGGTAGAGCTGGGCCTGGTTGGCGGCGGCGCTGTGCTCCAAGGGGCTGAGCAGCGCGTCGATCTCGTAGTCGCCGCGCTGCTCGTGCACGGCGATGAGTTGGGCGCCCGCCTCGCCGAGCAGGGCCGCGGCGCGCTCGAGGCGGTCGGCGGCGACCGGGGCGCGCAGGCGCGACCGACCGTCGACGAGCAGCTCGGCCGAGACCTCAGGGCGGATCAACAAGATCCGCCGGAGGGCCTCTTCGCAGTGGCCGAGCTCGGTCGGCTCGGTGCGGAGGAACTTGCGCCGGGCCGGCACGTTGAAGAAGAGGTCCCGCACGCTGATCCGGGTGCCCTCGGGCGCGCCGGTCTCGACCACGTCGAGCAGCTTGCCGCCCTCGACCCGCACCCGCGTGCCGCTGTCGGCGCCGCGGGCCCGCGTGAGCAGCTCAAAGCGGCTGACCGCGGCGATGCTCGGCACCGCCTCGCCCCGGAAGCCGAGCGTGCCGACCTCGTCGAGGTCTTCGAAGCGCGTGATCTTCGAGGTCGCGTGCCGCTCAAGGCAGAGCGTGGCGTCGCTGCGGTCCATGCCACAGCCGTCGTCGGCGACCTGCACCAGCTCGGTGCCGCCG
The DNA here is from genome assembly GCA_046051725.1 of Pseudomonadota bacterium. GTDB lineage: Bacteria > Myxococcota_A > UBA796 > UBA796 > UBA2385 > JAEUKK01. The sequence goes on from JBJONS010000346.1 coordinate 6,659, forward strand.
CCGCGCACCGCGACCGCGAGGTGCCGGGCGCCGGCGTCGAGCGCGTTCTCGACCAGCTCTTTGAGCACGCTGGCCGGGCGCTCCACCACCTCGCCTGCGGCGATGCGGTTGATGACGTCATCATCGAGCAGGCGGATCATGGGGCCTCGGGGTCAGGGGCGCACCGCAGCCCGCGGGCGCGGCCAGGGCCGCCGGCGCAGGGCCGCGGTCCCCCGCGCCGCCGCTGCGCCCTCAGTCGTCGGCCTTGGACTCGCCCGGCCGCCGCTTCTGCCGGATCTTCAAGCGGATCGGCGTACCGACGAAGCCGTGGGCCTCGCGGAGCTGGTTCTCGAGGTAGCGCCGGTAGGGGGGGCGGATGGCCTCGGGGCTGTTGCTGAACAGGATGAAGGTCGGCGGCCGGACCCGCGCCTGGGTCGCGTAGTTGAGGCGCACCGGGTGGTGGTGCTTTTGGGGCGGCTGGTTGGCCGCGACCGCGATCCGCAGCCAGTCGTTGAGGCGCGAGGTCGAGATGCGCTGGTCAAACGCCCGGAACACCTCTTCGACCAGCGGCAGGATGCGGTGGCAGCCCTTCGCGGTCAGGGCCGAGGTGTACAGGGCGGGGGCCCAGTCGAGGTGGGGCAGCGACTGGCGCAGCTCGTCCTCGACCACCGCGTGGTTGCGGTCCGGCACGGTCTTGATGAGGTCCCACCGGTTGACGATGACCAAGCAGGCCCGCCCACGGTCGGCGATCAGCGCGGCCAAGCGGGCGTCCTGGGCCGTGACGCCCTCGACGCCGTCGATCACGAGCAGGGTGACGTGGCAGCGCTCGATGGCCTTGATCGCCCGCATGGTCGCGTAGGTCTCAAGGCGGTCGTCGATGCGGGCCCGCCGCCGGATGCCGGCCGTGTCCACGAGGCGCATGGGGCGGCCGTTGTACACGAACACGCTGTCGACGGCGTCCATCGTGGTGCCGGGCATGTCGTGGACGACGTGGCGCTCTTCGCCGATGAGCAGGTTCACCAGCGTCGATTTTCCAATGTTGGGTCGCCCGATGACCGCGATGCGGATCTCGGACTTGCCGTCATCGGCGTCGACCTGCTCGAGCGGCAGGTCCATGTCGAGCGCGGCGGCCTCTTCGGCGGGGTCGTTCTTGGGCCGGCTGCGGCGGTCGTCCTCATCGTCATCATCGGTGATGACCTCAGGGGCCTGAACCCGCTCGAGAATGGCCTCCCAGAGGTCATAGATGTTGCGGCCGTGCTCGGCCGAGATGCAGACCTGATCGCCCAGCCCCATGCTGTAGAACTCGGCGGAGTCGTCATCGTGCTTGGGGCCGTCGCACTTGTTGACGACCAGCAGCAGGCGGCCGGGCGCAAGGCGCGAGCCGAGGGCCTTGCGGAGGATCTCGGCGGTCATGTGGTCGGCGGCGGTGAGGCCCGCCTCGCGGTCGACCACAAAGAGCACCAGGTCGGCCTCTTCAATGGCCGCTTCGGCCTGCCGACGCACCTGCCGGAACAGCGCGCCCTCAGCGAGGTCGTTCAGGTCCGGCTCAAAGCCGCCGGTGTCGATGAGGATGACCTCGCGGTCGAGGTACTGGGCCGACCCGTAGTGGCGGTCGCGCGTGACGCCGGGCCGGTCGTGGACCAGGGCCTGGCGGCTGCCCGTGAGGCGGTTGAACAGCGTGGACTTGCCCACATTGGGCCGCCCGACGATGGCGATAACGGGGGTCATTCTTGGCCTTGGCCCGGGGCGCTACTCGATGCCCAGGGTGTGCAGGGTGCGGGGGTCGCGCGACCAGTCGCGGCGGACCGAGACGTGCAGCTCCAGGTGGACGGAGGTGCCGAGCAGCGCCTCGATCTCTGCGCGGGCGCGGGTGCCGATCTCTTTGAGCATCGTGCCGTGCTTGCCGATGATGATGCCCTTCTGGCCGTCTCTCTCGACGAGGATGCGGGCGAAGATGAGCACGCGGCCCTTGCCGTTGCGGGCCTCGGGCTCTTCCGTGAACTGCTCGACCTCGACCGCGGTCGCGTAGGGCAGCTCTTCTTTGGTGAGGTGGAAGACCTTCTCGCGGATCAGCTCCGCCACCATGAAGCGCTCGCTGGCGTCGGTGAGCATGTCGGCGGGGAACAGCGGCGGCTGCTGGGGCAAGTGCCCGCGCAGCACCTCGATGAGCTGCCGCACGCCGCCGCCCTTGAGCGCCGAGACCGGGACGATGTCGACGCCGGGCAGCAGCTCGGACAGGGAGCTGATCACCGGCAGCAGCCAGTCCTTCTCGCAGCGGTCGACCTTGTTGAGCGCGACGACGATCGGCCCGCGGGCCTCGCGCTGCAAGATGGTGGCGACGATGTGCTCGGCGCGCTCGAGCGGCGGCTTCGACTGGCGGGCCCGACGGGCGGGCTCTTGCCCGTCGAGGACCCACACCACCACGTCCACGTCGCTCAGCGCGCCGACCGCCTGGTCGACCATCGAGCGGTTCATGCGGCTGTGGGCCTTGTGGAGGCCGGGCGTGTCGAAGATGGCCGCCTGCAGGCCCGGCTCGTTGTGCACGCCGAGGATGCGGTTGCGCGTGGTCTGGGGCTTCGGCGACATGATCGCCAGCTTCTCGCCCAAGATGCGGTTCAGCAGGGTGCTTTTGCCCGCGTTGGGCCGGCCGGCCAGGGCGACCATGCCCGCCCGGTGGTTGGGGTCGGCGTCGGCCTCGGGCCGCGGCGCGCGCGAGGCGAAGGCGCGGGACTTCGGCCCCACCGCCGAGATGTCGACCGCCGGGCCCGGCTTGCCCTCGGCGTCCTCATCGTCACCGACCCGGACGCGGGCGTGGATCTCGTCGGTGTCTTCATCGTCATCGAGGTCATCGTCGAGGTCGTCGTCGAGGTCCTGCTCGTCGACATCGCCGTCGAGGTCACCGTCATCGTCGCCGTCGAGCGCACCGTCGTCACCGCCATCGGCGTCCACCTCGGCGGCGCTGGGCGCGCGCGGCCCGACGCCCAGCTCGACCCCGCCCTCGCTGCAGGTGACGTGATCGACGCCCCCGTCGGCCTCGAGGTCGGCGGCGTCGTCGGCGTCCCAGGCGGAGGACTCTTCGGTGGACGGGTCGCCGGCCTCGCCCTCAAGCAGGGCCTCATCGAGGTCCTCGGCGGGGAGCGGGCGGCGGGGCGGGGCGTGCGGCGGGCGGTGGCTGGGCATGGGCGGCGGCTAACGCGGGGGACCCGTCCGGGCAGGCAGGACCACCGCCGAACGCGCTGATTTGCGGACACAAAGTGACCCCGCTCCTGGACGTCGCCTCGTCGTCACGTGGGGGCCCCGGGCCCGCTCAGCCGAGCAGCCGCAGGACCTCGGCGGCGGCGGCCTCTTGGGCGGCCTTCTTGGTGGGGGCCCGGCCCAGGCCGACCTGCCCCCGGAAGCTGCAGCTCGACGTGAAGACCCGCCGGTGCGGCGGCCCCTCTTCGGCGTCGACGTAGGTCGGCGGCGGCTCGGCCCGCCCGTCGACCAGCTCTTTGAGCACGGTGCGGGCGGCCTTGGGGGCGACCCCGGGGGGCGCGACCGGCGGCAGCGCGGCCGGCGAGCGCTCCTCTGGGGTCGCGTCCGGGTCCACGCCTAGGCGGATCAGCAGGGCGCGGGCGGCCGCTTGCTCGGCGGTGAGCTTGGAGCGGTCCTCGGCCATCTCGCAGAGCCCCGGCGACCACGGGGCCCCGTCCTCATCCGGAAGGGTGACCGAGGCCTCCCACCGGGCGAGGTGATCAGGGGTGCCCGGGACGCGCGCCGCGGTGTATGCAGGGAGGCCGCCGACCGCGCGCTGCACGTACCGCTGCAGGATGTCTTTGTAATTGGTGGCGGTCAGCGGGCTCAGGCCGATCTGGCGGGCGGCGTCTTGCACGAGCGCGCGGGCGGCCGCCGGACCGTCAACCAGGAAGGTCGCGCCGACCCACGCCTCAAAGAGCTCTTCGAGGATCTTCTCGCTGAGGCCATCGGCGTTGGCGATGCGCTCGCTGCCACCGAGGCGCACAAAGCGGCCGAGGCCGTCACGGGCGTCCAGGCCGAGCGCGCGGGCCGCTTTGGCCAGGCCGACCCGCGACACGATCTGGTGCATGCGGTCGGAGAGCTGCCCCTCGTGCTCGTCGGGGAAGGCGTAGTAGAGCACCTCGGCGACGTGCCCCTTGATCAGCGCGTCTCCGAGGAACTCGAGCCGCTGGTAGTGCTCGGTCCCTGGGTGCTCGTTGGCGAAGCTCGGGTGGGTCAGCGCGGCGAGGTGGAGGCCCGTCGGCGGTGGACTGGTCGGAGGGATCAGAGCCAAAAGCACACCTCAGGTG